>JAQUNQ010000016.1 GCA_028717505.1 Candidatus Peribacteraceae bacterium | reverse complement strand
CTCTTCCGATCTCCGCCACCGCATCCTCACGGTCATGGGACCGCGCAGAGACGCGCTCCGCATCCTGGTCCTCCAGCAACTCGGACTTCACCCGCTCCCCCAAGGCAGCAGGCGTGAAGAACCGGCCGAAGAACGGCCACGTGCGCCACCCTCCGATGAGGAGGAAGAACGGAAACAGGGCCGCGCGCCGCCACCCGCGGGCAAGCGTGACATCCGCGAAGAAGTTCTCGTACGACTTGGAGATCTTCGCGAGGCCGGAGTGGAGGAAGGGCAGAACCCGGAGCGCCCGCTTGCGGAAGCGGTTACTCAGGGGGGTGAAGACGATCTGCACATGGCCACGCATCCCGGGCGCGGGATAGCGCGCGAGCGCGGAGGTGATGCCGGCGACGGAATCGACGTTCACGCGCGCGAGGAGGTCATCGAACTGCGGATGGCGCTTGATGGGGAGCACCTCCGGATCGGCGAGCGTGAGATCCGCCGAGATCACCGTCTCTGCATCGGAAGCGGCGAAGGGGTCCTCAGGAATCTCCTCGATGTCGATCTCGGGGTACTGCGCATAGAGCTGACTCTCGATGAGGTGTACGGCATTGGCCGAGGCACGCACGTAGAGGGAGATCTTCCCTTCGCGGGAAAGACCGATCTCCAGTCCCACCTCCTCACCGCGGAGCGAGTGGAGTGCGGCGATGGCCGGCTCCATGTAGAGCGGGCCGCGCTCGTTCTCTTGCGCAGCCCGGATCCGGAGGAGAATGGTTGAAGACATGAACGTGTGTGAGTTGGATGAGAGGTGTGCGCTCAGGAAGAGCGAAGCAGACTGGAAACGAGATCGAGGGCGACGGTGTTGTACGCGTAGTCCATGCGCATGGGACCGAGGACGCCGATGGCCCCCCGTTGATCGCGCACGCGGTAGTCCGTCACCATCAGACTGCAGCTCTGAATCTGCTTGAGGATGTGCTCGTCACCGATGTAGTAGCGGATCTGGTCGTCGACGGCGATCCTTCCGAGGAGCTCATGGAGATGCTCTTCGAGGACCTCGGCGACTCCGCTCGCGAGACGCGGGTCCTCCTGGAACTCCGGCTGCTTGAAGACATTGGAGAGACCGAGGTAGTAGACCTGCGTCTTGTGCGGGACCTTCGCGAAGGCCACGTTCGGCGTCATGTGCGCGAGGAGCGCCACCGCTTCGTAGACACGCTCCTGATCCTTGTGCTTCAGGTACTGCTCCTTGAGATTCTCAAACCGTCGCCGGACGATGAGCTCCTGACGGGACGGCTGCATGAACTCCCGCACATAGGTGCGGTACCCCTTGGCCGTCGGCACGCGCCCCGCGGAGACGTGCGGCTGTCCGAGGAACCCCTGATCCTCGAGGGCAGCCATCTCACTGCGGAGTGTCGCCGAGGAGCAGCAGAAATCCCCCGATTCGAGGAGCCGTTTGCTCCCCACCGGGAGCGCCGTCTCGATGAATTGGTCGATGATCGCCACGAGGAGCTTGCTCTGCCGTGCATCCATACATGTCAAGTATAGCACTCGCAGGCCCAGAGTGCCATTCACCCGCTGGCAATGTTTCAAGGCCTGATCCTCACTTCTTCTTCGACGCCTTCGTCTTCGCCTTGGTCGTGCCGGCTGCCATGCGCTTCCGGAAGCGCTCGATGCGGCCGCCCCGCGCCTCGCCCTGCTTCTTCCCCGTGTAGACCGGGTGGCACATCCGGCAGGTTTCCACGGAGATCTCCTTCACGGTGGAGGGAATATGGAAGACCGCGTTGCACGAGGTGCACGTCGCCTTCGCGTCCTTGAACACCTGCGGATGAATGCCTTTCTTCATAGCGGGGAGAGTGTACAGGGGAACTTCCTAGTGGCAAGCACCCCCCCGCGGAAAATCCCTAAAAAACGTCGCGAAGCGCTGGGTGGCTTTGACGGGACCCAGCGCTGGAGCGACACCTTGAAAGGGAAAGGAGAGCCCGTGAGAGGAAAACCGTAGGTTTGCCTCTCATGATTTAGCCTTCGCAGCTCTCTTCACCCTTCGTTCCTCTTTCTCGATCGCCTCCACTTCCTCCTCGCGCTGTTCCTCCGCGGCCTCCATCACTGCCTCCTCCGCTTCCTTGTCGTGCATCACCACGCTCATCGTCGCGACCTTGTCGCGGGCATTCAGGCGCATGACGATCACCCCCTGTGTGGCACGACCGAGTGACGGGATATCCGAGAGCTGCATGCGGATGGCCTGACCCTGCTTGCTCAAGCAGAGGAGATCGCCGTCCGCCCCCTCCTCGAGCACGCACCCTCCCACGATGTCCCCCGTCTTCGCCGTGAGCTGCGCGGCCTTCACGCCCGTGCCGCTGCGCCCCTGGAAGCGGTACTGCTCCACCGGCGTCATCTTCCCGAGACCGTTCTCCATGACGACGAGGAGCTTCGATTTCTTCGGATCGATGATCGCGGATGCCTCCACCAATCTGTCTCCCCCGGAAAGTTTCATGCCGCGGACCCCCGCCGCCGCGCGTCCCATCGGCCGCACGTCATCCTCCTTGAAGCGGATCGCCTTCCCCTTCTGCGTGAGCAGAATGATCTCGTTCTTGCCGTCCGTCTCCACCACCCACCGAAGCTCATCTCCCGTCGGAACCTTCTGGGCGATGAGACCGGAGCGACGGATATTCTCGAACTCGGTGAGCTCCGTGCGCTTCACGGTGCCGTTTCTCGTGGCGAGGAAGAGGAACTTCTTGCCTTCCATGGAAGCACGGAGGATCGCCGTCACACGCTCTTCCGGCTGGAGCTGCAGCAGGTTCACGATCGCCTGCCCCTTTGCCACCCTGCTCCCCTGCGGGAGCTCGTAGGTGGGCAACTTGAACACGCGCCCGGTATTCGTGAAGAAGAGCAAATCATCATGATTCATCACGTGGAGGAGCGACAGCACCTCGTCCTCCTCCTTCGTCGTCATGCCCTTCACTCCCTTGCCACCACGCTGCTGGGCGCGGAACTGCATGGGGCTCAGGCGCTTCACGTAGCCCGTCTGCGTGAGCGTGACGATCATCGGCGCATTCGGGATGGTGTCCTTCGCCGAGAATTCGCCCACGTCGTGCTTCACGATGGTCGTCCTGCGGGCATCGCCGTAGGAGTTCTTCACTTCTACGAGATCCGTCTTGAGGATCTTATCGATCCTCTTGGGATCCTTCAGGATCGCCTCGCACTCGGCGATGAATTTCTTCTTCTCGGCGAGCTCATCCTCGATCTTCTTGCGCTCCAGCCCCGCCAGCGTCTGCAGACGCATCTGGAGGATCGCATCCGCCTGGATTTCGGTGAGCTTGAATTTCTTCACGAGGTTCTCCTTCGCGATCTCCTTCGTCTCGCTCTTCTTGATCGTCGCAATGACCTTGTCGATGTCGTTCAGGGCGATGCTTAACCCCTCGAGAATGTGTGCGCGCTCCTTGGCGCGGTCGCGGTCGAACGTGACGCGCTTGCGCACCACCACGCGCCGGTGATCGATGAAGATCTGCAGGATCTCCTGCAAGTTGAGGAGGCGCGGCTGCAGGCCATCGGCGAGTGCGATCATGTTGTACCCGAAGCTCGTCTGGAGATCAGTGTGCTTGAAGAGCTGGTTCAGGACCTTCTGCGGGTAGCTGTCCTTCTTGAGCTCCACGATGAGACGGATGCCCGTGCGGTCGGACTCGTCGCGAATGTCCGAAATGCCCTCGATGATCTTGTCCTGCACGAGCTCCGCCATCTTCTCGATCATCGTGGACTTGTTCACCTGATAGGGAATCTCGGAGACGCGAATCACATAACGACCCTTGACCTCCTCGATCTGCGCCTTGGCGCGGATGATCACCGATCCGCGACCCGTCAGGTACGCCTGCTTGATCGCTTCCCGGTTATAGACCACGCCGCCCGTCGGAAAATCGGGCCCCTGCACGAACTCCAGCAAATCCTCCACCGTCGCATCCTTATGCTCCAGGAGATGCAACGTGGCATCCACGATCTCGCCCAAGTTATGGGGCGGAATGTTCGTCGCCATCCCAACGGCAATGCCCACCGTCCCATTGAGCAGGAGATTGGGGATCTTCGCGGGGAGTACCATCGGCTCCTTCCGCGTCGCATCGTAGTTCGATGTGAAATCGACTGTTTCCTTCTCAATATCCTGCAACAATTCATCGCTGATCTTGGCCATTTTGGCCTCCGTGTAGCGCATGTGCGCCGCATTATCGCCATCAATGGAGCCGAAGTTCCCCTGCCCCTGCACCAGTGGATAACGCATTGAAAATTCCTGTGCCATGCGTACGAGCGCGTCGTAGACCGCCATGTCGCCGTGCGGGTGATACTTCCCAAGGACATCTCCTACCACCATCGCAGATTTTCTAAATTTCGCTGTGGACCTGAGTCCCAACTGGCTCATTGCGAAGAGAATGCGACGATGGACGGGCTTGAGGCCGTCCCGCGCATCGGGGAGGGCGCGCGCCACAATCACACTCATGGCGTAATCCAGGTAACTCGATTCCATCTCCGTCACGATCGGCCGCGGCTTCACGATGCCGATATTCACGAGATTAGCAAGATCCTGCACAGGGAGACCGTTCGCCGGCGCGGCTGCAGGTGCCTCGGGCACCGCTTCTCCGCCTTTGTTGTTCTGCTCATTCTGCTCAGGTTCTGCGGGCTTTCCCTTGGCAGAATCGGTAGGTTTTTCGGGCTTCTTGGGCATGGAAAATCAGACGTGAAAGTGAAAGGATGATACAGAAATTTCGGCCGGAAAAAAGACCCGAATGACTGGAAAAATCTTCCACCCTACGCCCTAATCCTACGCCCTGTTTCTCCGCAAACTGCTACACTCCCCCCAATGCTCTCCATCGTCGCCACGCCCATTGGGAACTTGGGAGATATCACGCTCCGCGCCATCGAAACACTGAAGAAGTGTGATGCCCTCCTCTGCGAGGATACGCGGGTCACCGGGAATCTCCTCAAACAACTGGAGATCGGAAAGAAGGAATTGATCAGTTTTCACGGCCACACCACGCCGGAGAAAGTGGACGCCATCATCCGGCGCCTGGAAAAAGGTGAGCACCTCGCCCTCGTGAGTGATGCGGGTACTCCCGGCATCTCGGACCCGGGCTTCGCCATCGTATCGAGAGCGCGCTCCGCAGGCATTCCGATCGAAGTGATCCCCGGCCCCTCTGCGTTCCTCGCCGCCTTAAGCGCGAGCGGTCTCCCCATCCACCACTTCCTCTATCTCGGTTTCCTGCCGCTGAAGAAAGGAAGACAGACACTCCTCTCCTCTCTCAAAGAGGAGGAACGAACGATCGTTTTCTACGAATCCGTGCACCGCATCGAGCGGACCCTTCTCGAACTTGCGGAGGCACTGAAGGAGCAGCCGCATCGCCTCGTCGTCATCGCACGGGAGCTCACGAAGCTGCACGAGGAGGTGCTCTCCACGCAGGTGAGTGATCTCACTGAGGTTGCGAAAACTCTCACGAAGAAAGGCGAATTCGTCGTGATCCTCGGCCCAAAACCCTCATCCTACACCCTACGCCCTACACCCTCATCCCTTAAGGGAGCACGCTCTTCGGATCAATGTTCGTTCCGCTCTGAATGACTTCGAAGTGCAGGTGCGGCCCCGTGGTGGTGGGACCGGCGCCGCGCGTTCCGGGCGTGCCGCCGCTCAGACCGATGGCCTCGCCCTTCATCACGAACTGCCCCGCGGAAACCGCGAGGGAGGAGAGGTGCCCGTAGAGAGTCGCGTAGCCGTCGCGGTGGCCGATGAGGATGTAGGAGTAGTGGTCCGCCCCCCCGTCATGCACGAGGAAGACGACGCCATCCGCGGCGCTGAAGACCGGTGACCCCTGCGGCGCCGTGATGTCCATCCCCTTGTGGGGAATCCCGAAGTACTGCTCGTACTCCTTATTGAGGAACCCCGCGGAAATGGCACCGTACGCGGGCCAGCCAAACTGTGGTCCCGCCGTGAGTCCCCCATCACCTTCCGCACTGGGCGCGGTGTCGAGGAGGCCTTTCTCGACGAGATCGCGCTCCGCGCGGCTGCGGATGCGCGCATCGATGCGCGCGAGCTCACCCTGCATCCGGAGCACCTGCTCATGGACCTCAGCCACGGTGCGTTTGATCTCCTCGAGACGATGGGACAGAAATTGCTGCTGCCGCACGGCATCCTCCTGCGCCTCGAGCGCCGTGAGGTACTCCGCGGAGAGTGCGGCATACTGCGCCCGCAGATCCTCCAGCTTCTGCTCCTCGAGGAAGGCAGCGAGGATCTCACGCCGCTTCTGCATGCGGAGGTCCTCCTCCAGGCTCCCTCCGATCGATGCCACGAGGACGCGGCGGAGAGAGGTGATGCCCGTCGAATCGGAGCCCGCGGATGCAAGCGGTCCCACAGACCGCACGAAGGAGAGGATGTCCTCCCGCCCCTCCTCGACGAATTGCGGGAAGCGCGAAGCGCCGGAGGAATCCGTATCCACGACAATCTGCAGGTTCTGGAGCTTCTTCTGGAGAGCGGCAACCTGCAGACGCAGTGCACGCTTGTCCCGTGCGAGCGCGCCGGCGTGTTGCGCGGCCGTCTTCGCCGCTTCGGTCTGACGGCGGAGCAGGGCCTGCAATCCACGCCCCGAGCTGTACTCCTCCACTGCGACCTTCAGGGCCTCGCGGAACGCCCGCTCGGTCTCGTCGCGCTCCCCCGTCGCAATGTAGGCGAGCGTCCCGAGCGGAATGAGCGCCACGAGCAAGACGAAGGTCACCGCGAAACGATTAATGGTGTGCATCTCCTTCCTATTGTAGCGGAAAAACGCCCCTGGCGGAATGTGGTTCCACAGCTGCGAATGTACACAACAGTGTCAAGGAGGATGTGCAGCATTATCGAAAAATCCTCTGCTATACTTCCTCCCCATGATTGCCCACCTCCGTGGAACCATCCTCAAGCTGGCCCCGGGAGAAGTGACCGTCGATGTGGGCGGAGTGGGCTACCGCGTGGCTGTCCCCACCGACGTCTGGGGGGACCTGCAGGAAGGGACGGAGCGGAAGATCGAAATCTTCACGTACGTGCGGGAGGACCGCTTCGACCTCTTCGGCTTCCCCGACCGGAAGGGGCGCGCCCTCTTCGCGCGTCTCCTCGACATCCCGGGCGTGGGCCCGAAGACGGCTCTGGAAATCTGCGCGGTGCCGCGCGGCCTCATCGGGCAGGCCATCCGCGAGCAGGATCCCGCGCTCCTCACCGCCATCAAAGGCATCGGGAAGAAGACGGCGGAGAAGCTCCTCCTGGAACTCAAGGCACTCGAGGAGAAGGAGCCGCACATCTTCGAGGGAGAGGGTGGAGGCAAACGGAAGGAGTCGCCGTACGATCAGGATGCCGTCGCGGCACTCGCCGCCCTCGGCTACGACTCCTCCACCATCCTGCAGGCCCTGAAGGCCCTCCCCGCAGACCTCACCTCGGAACAGCGCGTCGCTGCCGCCCTCCGCAGTCTCTGACCCCATGCTGACCCTCTCCATCGACGGCACGCTCGGGAAGACCATCACCCCCTCCATGGGCATCCCCGACCAGGAGTTCTCCGCCCTGCGCACCGGTGTCCGACGCTACGTGCAAAATTGGCTCAAGGAGCGCGAGGAGGGGCTGCACGCGTGGTCCATGGACCCCTACAACAAAGCCACGATGGAGAAGGTGCTCGAGGAGGTGGAACGCGTGAAGGCCGAGCGCATCCGCACCGTCGTGTGGATCGGGATCGGCGGATCGGGACTCGGACCAAAGGTGATCCAGGAGGTCTTCGAGAAGCCGGACACCATCGAGTTCATCCTGCTCGATACCCTCGACCCCGCGGTCCTCTCCATGTACCTGAGCTTCATCGACTGGAAATCCACACTGATCGTCATCGCGAGCAAATCCGGCGGCACGCTCGAGCCGATGAGCGTTTTCTTCCACTGCTGGCAGCAGATGAAGAATGCACTGGGCGCCAAGGCAGCCAGTCACGTCCTCGCGATCACGGACCCCTACGCCGGCATCCTCCGGGGCTTCTGCCTCGAGGAGAGCATCCGCATGCTCCCCATCCCCCCGACGGTCGGGGGACGCTTCAGCATCTTCTCGCCCGTCGGGCTCCTGCCTCTCGCGCTCCTCGGAGGCGACGTCGAGACGTTCCTCCGCGGCGCGAAGGAGATGGATACGCTCTGTCAGAGCACGACGCTCGAGGAGAACCCCGCCCTGCTGCTCGCGAGCGTGCAGTTCCTCCTGGACACCAAGCGCGGCTACCCGCTCCGCGTGATCATGCCGTACAGCCAGCGGCTCGCCTCCATCGCCCGCTTCGACCAGCAGCTCATCGCGGAGAGCCTCGGCAAGAACGAGACGGGGAATCCCATTCCGATGGCCGCCATCGGCACGCAGGATCAGCACTCGCTCCTGCAGCAGTGGATGGCAGGCCCGCGGAAGTTCTGGCATCTCTTCATCCGCGAGGAGGAGAAGATCCGCCTGAACCTCCCCGCCGATCTTCCGGCGAACTTCCGCTCCGTCGCAGGGAAAGGCTTCGGACAGCTGCTCGACGCCTGCTACATGGGCACGGCGCAGGCGCTCACTTCGGTCAAGCGCCCGCACGCCACCATCACGCTCCCCGAGCTCAATGCGGAGCACCTCGGGCAGCTCTTCTTCCTGCTCCTCGCCGAGGTCGTCTTCCTCGGGAAGCTCTACCGCATTGATCCCTACGGCCAGCCCGCCGTGGAAGTGGGCAAGCACATCACGAAGGAAATCCTCTCGAAGGGAAAAGAAGAAAGTTGAAAGTTGAAAGTGAATAAGCGGAAAGTGCAGACACGTATCTTGTTTGCTTTCCACTTCGTTACTTATTCACTTTCCACTTCCTTTCATTCTGCTCTATCATCCCTTCGTCCTTTTCCCCTCGTCCTGATTATGGCCCACGAAGTCACCGACGCAGCATTCCAGCAGGAAGTCCTCGAAGCGACCCTCCCCGTGATGGTCGATTTCTGGGCTCCGTGGTGCGGTCCGTGCAAGATGATGCTCCCCGTCGTCGAGGAGCTCGCGCACGAGTACGAGGGCAAGGTGAAGATCGTGAAGATCAACGTGGATGAGAACATGGAGACGCCGGGAAAGTTCAATGTGATGAGCATCCCCACCTTCATTTTCTTCAAGGACGGACAGCCGGTGGAGAGCTTCATCGGCGCCAAGCCCAAGGAGGAGGTGAAGAAGGTGCTCGACAAGCTCCTCTCCTGAGTGCTGCATGTATCACGTCCTCGGCATCATCGGGATCATCGGCTCCATCACCATCCTGAAGTACCGCGAGCGCGTGAGCGAAATGATCGGGGAGTCCTCGTGGATGCTGTCGATCGGAGGGGTCTACAACTTCATCATCATCCTGGCCACCCTCCTCTTCTTCTTTTCCGTTGCGATGCTCACCGGCACGACAGGCTACTTCCTCACTCCCCTGAAGTACCTCCTGCCCGGACTCAAGGAGAGTGACCCAAATCTGATGCCGTGATTGAAACTGGGCAGGTCACGCAAAGCGCAACCTGCCCGCCCCAGCATCCCTGCGGGTGACACGGCGGCGCAGAAGGGACACCAGGACCTCCCAGAGTAACGAAAGTTGCTGGGAATGGCGAGCTGCTTGCTCTAGAATCCGCTGAGCGGGGCTGTAGCTCAGTTGGTAGAGCGCCTGCTTTGCAAGCAGGAGGTCAGGGGTTCGAATCCCCTCAGCTCCACCAGCCACCATACAGAAACCCGCTCGAATCATCTTGCAAATGGAGGAGGTGTGCTTACCATGCTCCTCCTCCCACCATGAAATCCCGCCCTGCCGCCTGCGAAATCGATGCACTCATCCCTGCTCTCCACGGAGCAATCAATCTCCTTGCGAGTTCCAAGAGCCGGCTTGCCCACCTCTTCTTTCCGATGTTACAACGCCAGACTTCCACTGCAGCGGAATATCGTGCAGCACTCGAGGAGGAAATCGCCACGGCACGGGAGGCACTCGTCACGGAGTTGGGGAAGGACGATCATCAACCCGATCTTGTCACTTTCGATCAGGATGCGGCGCAGATACGCAGCGCAGTGGAAGCGGTTTTCACCGGACCCGGGCGGTGATCGAGCGCTATGTGATGATATCCGATACTCTTCCCGCCTCCAGTGCCCGCTTGAGCTCCATCCCGATGCGCTCCCCCACGCTCATCGCTTGACCGTACAGATAGCGCGTGTACGGCGTCGCGAACGTCCCGGGCGAGCCGGGGATGCGCAAGCTGACATCGAAGATCACGATGTCCTCCTTCCCCTCCTCCGCGACCACCGCCCCCTGTAGCGCGAAGGGCCCGATGATGCCTTTGCCAGATGGGTCCAATTCCCTCGGCAGCTTCTGCGTGGCCTTCACAAACTTCTCCCCGAGCTCAAATGCCTTCTCGAGGATGGACTCTTTCACTGTGCAGGCGATGTGTCCCGTCTCGATCCTCTTGAGCGGGATGCCGGCCTGCAGCGCCTTGCTCTGCTCCGGCGCCGTCATGCGGAGGAAGCCGTCCAGATTCGTCTGGCGGCGCGTGTCGGTGCCGAGGAGTTCGAGCCTCCCCGTGAGCGGCGAGAAGAAGAAATTGAAGTTCACCGGAGCGCCGACGACGAATTCTTCGATGGGAGCCTGACGCCACTTCGCCGAGACTTTCCCCTCTCTCTCCAAGCGCGAACCTTCAGCCTCCCATGACGGTTTGTTCCCGACGAAGAAGAATGCCCGCTCGTATCCGCGCTGCGCCTCACTTGCTTTCACCAGCGCCGGCCGGTCGATATCCTCCGGCTTCGCGAAAATTTTCGGCGTGCGGATGCCGGCATCTTTGAGGAGATGATATTGGTTGTAAGGTTGATCGCGCTCCTCGAGCTTCACGAATGTTCGCGAGCCGAAGATGGGAATCTGAAAATCATTCTCCACCTTCGCATAGTCGGGGAAGTACACCCAGAAGTACCTATTATGTATAAAAATTGTATTCAGTTTTCTCAGCTTCTGCTGGACGTCCTCCTTTAGGACATCTTCGAACTTGTCGACGAGGATGCACTCATCGATGCAGCCGGTATCCTCCTGCGTTTTGAAGTACTGCGTGTACGTCTTCTCCCGCCCTTTCCGCGCGACACACACCGTCCTGAACCCGTGCTTCTTCGCCCCGTGTGAGACATCGAGCGCACTGTGTCCCCCCAACACGCCGACAGTGATGTGTTTGAGGTCGTAGCCTTTGAGAAGTGCAGGGACGTCCATCAGTGGAAAGTGTAGAAGGAAAGATCGGAGAAACCAATGACCCTACCACCTACTCCCTGCTCCTAACCCAATACTTCATCGAGTCTCCCCTGTTCGATGGCCTGCCTGATGTCCCGCGCGAGGCGGCGACCGGTGCTCATGGGCTCCTTGTACCGGAGTGCCGTGTACGGCGACCCTTCGACGAAGGGGTTCGTGCCGGCGACGATGCGGGCGGAAATCTCGAAGACAAAGATCTGCAGCTTCCGCGTGACGATGCACTCGAGGCAGAACGGACCGAAGAGCCCCTTGCCCGCCTTGAGCTTGCGGCTCTGCTCCACCACCCGCTCCCCCATATCGAAGAATTGCGGCAGAAGCGACTCGCGGACAACCACGGGAATGTTGCCGACGATGGTATAGGACGTGTGGATATTCGCGGCCAGCTGGTCCTCCGCACGGATGCGCCCGATACTGTCGGCATTGGACTCGTAGCGCTTGTCGAAGCTCATGATCTCGAGTTCCTTCGTGAGCGGCGAGTAGAAGTAGTGCACGTAGAGCGGCACGCCCACGATGTACTCCTGCAGCGCGTAATCGTTCTGTTCCGGATACTTGCGGTTCTTCACCTCGTAGAATTGTTCCGCCGACTTCACCACGAAGTAGCAGAACCCCCCCTAGGCGCCGTGGAACTTCACGATGGCGGGCCGGTCGATGTCCTCCGGCTTCGCGAAGAGCGATGGCATCTGAATGCCTGCCTTCTCCAGCCACTGCCGCTCGAGCGTGCGGTCGCTCTCCCACTTGAGGATCTCCTTGGTCCCGTAGTACATCGACTGCACCTTCATCACACGCTCCGGCCCGAGGTACGCCACGAAGGACCCATGCGGAATGATGATGGCATTCCGGCGGATAAGCTCGTCCTCCAGCGCATCGTTCCACTCCGACCAGTTGTCGACGAGGAGGATCTCGTCAGCCACGCCATAGCTCTTGTACGCCCGCTCCGTCCCCTTCTTGCAGATGACCAGATTGCGCATCCCCTCGTCGCGCGCGCCCTTCAGAATCTGCAGGGCGGAGTGGCTTCCGAGCGTGGCGATGACGTAGTCCTTCGGATTCGTGGAGGCCGGGAGGATGGGCGTCGCGCGTGCCATGGTATTTTCGGCATTGTATCAATATTGATTAGGAAATCAAGCTCCTTACCAAATCGCCAAATAGAACAACATTTGACAATTCTAAGAAAGTTTTTATGATATGAATCAAATGGAGTGCCCCCCCTGCTCCTCACAGCCTTTCCCCGACGACTACTTCAAGTGGGTCAAGGGACAAGAGGAAGTGGATATGGGATGGATTTCGGTCGGCACTTTCGTGGCCCTGCGTCATCGGGAGGACCCCGCACGCGGCGGCTTCGCAGCACATCTGCTCGTCCCCGTATTTGATGGAAGTGTCATGGAGAACGTCCACCGCTTCATTGCTGCATCACAGGCAAAGCTCGGCAACGAACTGCGGGCCATCCTCCGGGGAGCCGCCATCTTCTCCCACATGTCTCTCCCCCTGCAAAAAAGGCAGCAGGAGGCGCGAAAAATTCTCATCCAGTTCCTGGAGGGCAATGGCATTGATGTCGATGTGCAGTGGGCAGCAAATGATGTTCTGACGCAGTGCATCTTCGATGCGGAGACAGGACAGTGCTCCACCGAAACCATGCCCTACGTGCGTACAACGGATTAAATAGTGTTTCCTCGAAGGACATCCCCTATACTGCCGCAACACGATGAATCGTCGCCTTCTCCTCTTCTTCATCGGCGCATTCCTCCCCGCAATTCTCCTTGCGCTCGTCTTCCCGCAGCGCGCCTTCCGGGGGGAGACGGTCGCGCCACCTCCCACAGTATCCGACGCGGACATCGTGGCCTTCGTGAGTGACAATTGTCCGCACTGCGCCGCATTCAAGGCCTATGCAGCGGCTCAGAAATGGAAGGTGGAACTCCATGAAATCACGCAGGCAGAGAGTCAGCAGCTCTTCGCGAGAGTGCAGGAGCGCGCACCCACGCTCCAGCAGGGCGTCCCGACCATCGTCGTGAACGGCCACGTGATCCAGGGCTACAAAGATGATGCGACGACCGGCGTGAAGATCGCCACGCTCCTCCGGGTGATGCGCGAGAGACCCGGGGAAAGCCTGTCCTTCTCCGCGTTCCTCGCGAGCGCACAGCACGTCGAGGTGGAGACCACGGAAGGAACGTGCACCAAAGGATGCACCGTGGATCTGGATGCGTTCATCTTCCATATACCACTCATCGGAGAAGTGGATCTGTCGCTCCTCTCGCTCCCGATGCTCTCCATCCTCGTTGGCTTCCTGGACGGCTTCAATCCGTGCGCCATGTGGGTGCTCATCACGCTCCTCACCCTCCTCATTGCCACGCGCGACCCGAGGAAAGTCTGGATGATCGGCGGCATGTTCCTCTTCGTGAGCGGCGCGATGTACTACCTCTTCATCGCCGCGTGGCTCAATGCATTCCTCATCATCGGCTTCAACTTCTGGGTGCAGAAAATCATCGGTCTCGTGGCGATTGGCGGCGGTGCTTTCTACTTCTACGAGGCTCTTGGGAAGGACCCCAACGCTTGCCAGGTGACGGACTTGCAGCAGAAGAAGCGGATCATCGATCGCATGCGCGCCATCCTCCAAAAATCAGCATGGCCGGCGATGCTCCTCGGTGTGGCCATCCTCGCTATCTCCGTCAACGCCATCGAGCTCGTGTGCACGGCGGGGCTCCCGGCGGTCTTCACCCAGATCCTCGCGTTCAACGATGTCTCCACGCTCGCGCGCTACTTCTATATCCTCCTCTACATCCTCCTCTACATGATCGACGATGTCGCGATCTTCGCCATCGCCGTCTGGACCCTCCACGCCACGGGCCTCACCAAGAAGTACGCGCGCTTCACGCTGATCTTCGGCGGCTTCCTGATGTACGCGCTCGGATTCCTGCTGATTTTTGCGCCGGAGGCACTCACCTTCGCCTAGTGAAGCGAAGCGGAGACGAATGGAGGTGCCGGCGGGAATTGCACCCGCGTATGGAGGTTTTGCAGACCTCTGCCTTACTACTTGGCTACGGCACCCTATCACAAGGATAGCCGATCTTTCGTCGGAGAAAAAATTATAAAAGTCGCGAAGGCAAGCTCCGCTTGCCTGGAGCGACACCCGTAAGGGAAAGATGGGCTCATGGGAGGAAAACCGTAGGTTGTCCTCCCATGTTTTACCACCATCCTCTTCCCGTCCCGTCGATGACGGCGCGGAAGCGATCGAACACCTCCATCAGTTCATGGCGCGGCCGCCAGCACACGAGCTGCCAGAAGGATGGATCCTGTGCGCCCGCGACATTGAAGGACCGGACTTCGCCGGCGAGGCTCGCGAGCGTGGTGGCGACGAATTGCCGGAACGAGTTCATGTGCCACCCGATGAAGTTGCGCACGGCCTGATCCACGTTCCCGCCGGTGTTCCACTTCCGCCCGCACGAGGCATCGAGAATGCCGTTGATGTGCGGGGCCTTCTCCCGCCAGCAGTGACCCGCATTGGCGATGGCGGAGGAGAACGCCGTATCGACGTTGTCGACCTGAAAAATAGTCGCGGGGCTCCCGTCGTGGGGAGACATCCCCCACTGCGTATTGTCGACGGTCCGGAGGCCGAAGTAGTTGTACGCATCGTGCGCCGCCTGAGGAACAAAACCTGCCGCTTCCACGTAGAAAGCGAGACGATGAAAGGTATCCACCATCCGCCGGAAGATCTCCGCCTTCGGACCGTAAGCGAAGTACCGTTCCTCATGATTGACCGGATTGAAGCACGAGTGACCGTTGCTCAGGGCCAGCGCGCAATCCAAGCGGACACCGCAGCAAATCTGCGCGATGGGCTGGAGGGAATCACGCAAGAATTCCCACGACGCCTCGAAGTTCCGGTCATCCCACATTTGCACGGCGTGACCCCACACCTGCCGCCCCAAGTTCCCCTCCAGTCCCGTGACGAACGGCGGCCAGCCGTAGCCGTCGAGCAGGAACGGACCGGGGCGTGAACGCCGATGCCAGTTGCGCCACGAGCGGAGGACCTCGGCATTGTTCGGGTCCACTCCGAAGGACTTGTCCCCAATGACGAAGCC
>JAQUNQ010000015.1 GCA_028717505.1 Candidatus Peribacteraceae bacterium | reverse complement strand
CTATCACGCGCCGACCACCGGAGTAAGCGGTGCCGGTGCTATACTGTCGGCATGGGACTGAAGGACGAGGAGGACATCATCGGGCCCACCGCCTCGCGGCAGGAATATTTCTCCCGCTCCGACAAGGGTCGCCGGGAAGCGCTCCGCAGGGAGATCAGAGATAAGAAAGGCAAAGACCTGAAGGACGAGGAATCCCTCCTGAAGGCGAAGGTGAATTTGAAGCAACTGAAGAACAGTGTCACCGACAAGAAGGATGCCGCGCAGAATCCCGCGGCAAAGGAGAAGGAGGAAGCGGGACACGAGCAGAACGGCACATTCGGCACCAAGACGCACAAGCAGGAAGAGCGGCAGGAAGTGGAGGACGCGCAGGTCCGTCCGAGCCCCGAGCGGCTCATCAAGAAAGAGGAGCGAAAGGAGGAGAGGCAGGAGCAGGCGGCGCAGGAGTACCAGCAGAATGTCAGCTGAAGACGTTTCTCCAGCGAACGGGAGAGATGAAAGAATATTTACATATTTGTAAATTATTGTATAATTGTCATATGGCAGAGGTTGGTCCGAAGGGCTTCGGGCGCATCACGGAGGCAGGCAAGAGCCTGCTCTCCTTCCCCATCGAGGCGACGACGGGAGTGCTCGTGGACGGGCTCTCGGGAGGGAAGCCGCTGGAGAAAGGAAAGTTGGCAGCCCGCAAAGCCGCGTATGACACGCTCACCGCCGTGCCGTACGCCATCGGCGACGCGGCACTCGCCGTCGTGAAGGGGACGCTCAAGCTCTCGCGGAATCTCCTCAAGCTGCTCCCCCTCCCCTTCCCGTCGCTCGTCGCGTGGAAGAACGAGCGGGAAGCGGTGAAGTCCAAAGCAAGCGCGGACCGTCTCCCCCTGCAAGATACCATCGCACGCACGGAGAAAATGGAGACGCCCACGGGCACCGCCGCATGATCCTCTGATCAGACGCCCTTCATTGTGTGTCCCATTTTTTCTTTCTTTGTCCGGAGGTAGTGGCGCTGTTGGGGCGAGGGGTTTTCCATTTCAATGGGGACCTGCTCCACGATGTGCAGGCCGTGACCGGCGAGGCCCACGACCTTCTTCGGATTATTCGTGAGGAGGCGGATCTTCCCCACCCCAAGGTCCTTCAGGATCTGCGCGCCGATGCCGTAGTCGCGGAGATCCACGGGGAACCCGAGTCGCTCGTTGGCTTCCACCGTGTCGAGCCCCTGCTCCTGCTGGAGCTGGTAGGCGCGGATCTTGTTGGCGAGCCCGATGCCACGTCCCTCCTGCCGCATGTAGAGGAGGACGCCTCTCCCCTCCTCCTGTATGCGGCGCATCGCCGCCTTCAGCTGATGTCCGCAGTCGCAGCGAAGCGAACCCAGCGTATCGCCCGTGAGGCACTCCGAGTGGACGCGCACGAGGACAGGTGTGAGGGGATCAATGCTGCCCTGTGTGAGCGCCGCATGCTCCTGGCCATGCACGGTATCGCGGTACACGTGTACGCGCCATTCCCCCGTCTCCGTCTGGAGGAGGGACTCCGCCTCCCGCTGCACGAGGGTCTCTGAGCGGCGCCGGAAGGCGATGAGGTCATCCACGAGGAGAATCGGGAGACCGTGCTCAGCGGCGAACTGCTCAATGGCGGGAAGTCGCATCATCGTGCCATCATCGTGCATGAGCTCACTCAAGACCGCACCCATCCGGAGTCCCGCGAGCCGGCAGAGATCGACGGATGCCTCGGTGTGTCCCGCCCGCACGAGCACGCCGCCATCCTGCGCACGAAGCGGGAAGACATGCCCGGGACGGACGAGGTCCTCCGGGACCGCAGCGGGGCGGATCGCGGCGCGGATAGTCTGCGCGCGGTCATGTGCAGAGATCCCCGTCTCGATGCCCTTCGCTGCCTCGATGCTCACGGTGAACGGCGTCTGGCGACGGGAGGTGTTGTGATGCACCATCGGCGGCAGATCGAGCTGATCCGCGATCTGATTGCTGAGCGCGAGGCACACCACGCCGCCCGTATGGCGGATGATGAAGGCCATCGTCTCGTCCGTGAGGTGCTCGGCGGCGATCACGAGGTCGCCCTCGTTCTCGCGCTGCTCGTCATCGACCACGATGATCATGCGTCCTGCGCGCAGCGCTTCGAGTGCCTCGGGGACGGAGGTGAAGGATGGCATGGAGGAGCCATTATAGCGCGGGGGAGCGCTTCCCCCAACGATCGCACGCTGTTTTTCGGCACTCCGATCTTACTGCAGCAGAATCGTATACGTCTGCTGCGCGCTCTCGGTGAGCTTGCGCCCGATCGTGGCGTAGTAAGTCCCTTTCGGGAAGGAGAAGCGCTGGTTACACAGCGGATTCGAGAAGCTCCCGAGCTCCACATCCTGCATGGGGAAGATGTTGCAGGTGATCTCCGCCCCATTGCTCGCCGTCACCTCCATGTTCGTTTCCGCGGTGACCGTGAACTTATACCAATCCATGAGGTCGCGTGGGGAGAGCGTGCCGGTCTTCGGTACGGTACGCAGGAGCGCCTGCGCCTGATTGAAGCCGTCGTTGCGGTCGCCCATGGTCTCCGACGAAGTCACGGAGAAGGTCGTGTCCGCAGCCGTCGACTGCGCCTGCAGCTGGTAGTTTCCCGGGTCGAGCGAGACCAAGAGCGAGCATTTGGCCCCCTCCACAAAACCCACGAAGTACTGGAAGGAGAACCCCCCTTCCTCGAGCTTGTAGAGCTGACAGCTCAATGTCCCCGGTTGATTCGCCTCCTGCGACACGACGAAGGATGCCGTCACCCCCTTGTCGAGCGTGAAGCGGAAGGAGGTGGCACGCTTGCCGACGAACTTCCCGTTCATCGAGAAGGGAAAAACGACATCAAAGGACGTCTGTGTCGTGCTGACAGAGCTCGAGGTCCCCTGCGAAGCTGCACTGGCAGTGCTGGCAACACTGCTCACACTACTACTCGAGGTCTGGCGCGCCTGCCGGAGCTCCGCGTGAAGTGCATTGAAGATATACGCAGCGGCCTCGCCGCGCAGGAGCGGCCAGTCCGGGTAAATCCGTCCGCCCTCCTGCCCCGCAATGGGGAGAATGCCCTGTTCGAATGCGGCATAGAGATACTTGGTGTACCACGCCGACACGGAGACATCGACGAACTTCACGAGGGAGCGATCCTCCTCGCTGATATCCGACACCGTAATATCGAAGAGATTCAGAACCATCTTCAACGCCTCCACCCTGTTCACAGGATCCGCGGGACGGAAGACGTGCCCCTCGTACCCCTGCACGTACTTTCGCGCAGCGGCGTCGCACACGTACGGCTCGTACCATGCCCCTTCCTCCACATCATCGAAGCAGGCTCTGCTCGAGGGATCGGGCACCTTGCCTGTGGCCAGGTAGAGCATCTTGAGCATCTCCGCGCGGTTCACCTTCCGCTCGGGATAGAACTTCCCGTCCGGATTGCCCCCGATGATCCCCGACTGGACCAGCGCCTCGATCTGCTCCTGATAGAGGGAGCCATCCGGCACATCCGGGAAGACGGCGGCGGAAGCGCGGCCAATGACGAAGAGAAACGGCAGCGTCATGAGGACGAGCGCGGCCAGAGACAGCGGGGTGCGCATAGGAGGAAGGCGTGAAGATTGCCTTTTATCGTACAGGCCATTTGCGGGCTCCTACAAGATGCCACAACAAATTGCCCTAAAAATGCCATGTCACCCGACTCCGCCCCGCGGATGTGGGGATCAGGAGCGGATGCGCCCGAGCTGCGCCAGCGAGTGGAGGGCGGCGCGCGCCGCCTCCGCTCCCTTGTTCCCCTGCGCGCCGCCGCGCTCCTGTGCCTGCGCAAGCACATCGACGTAGAGGACCTCGAAGGCGAACGGGACCCCGTACTTCAGCTGCACATCCATGATGCCCCGTGCCACGCTCTCCGCAAGGAGCCGCGCGTGGTGCGTCTCACCCTCGACGATGACGCCGAGCCCGATGAGGGCGTCCGCTTCCTTCTCCGCGAGCAGGGCCGCGCCGATGAGCGGAATCTCGAAAGACCCCGCGGCGGGATACAGGCGGATGTTCCCCTGCACGATCCCCGCTTTCTCCAGCGCGCGCTCCGCCCCCGCCACGAGTCCCGCGACGACCTCGGGGTAGAACGAGGAATGGACGATGCCGATCCGCGAGGAGGAGGAAACGTGTGCCGGGAGATCGGGCGAGATGGCGCGCATGCACGCGGATGTTAGCGCAAGGCAAGGAGGGTCCGAACCAGAATGTCCGTCTCGATGTTCACGCGATCCCCCATCCGCTTCTTTCCGAGAATCGTCCCCGCGAGCGTCATCGGGATCAGTGCGACGGTGAACGTCTCCGTCCCCACGGCGGCAACGGTGAGCGACACTCCGTCCACGGCGACGGACCCTTTGGGAACGATCATCTTCCGCAATGCAGGTGAGACGCGAATGGTCAGACGAACGTCGCCCCCTTCACGCACCGCTCCCACCACCTCCCCCATCCCCTCCACGTGCCCCTGCACCACATGTCCCTCGAAGCGCCCGTGTGCAGGGAGCGCCCGCTCGAGGTTCACGAAGTCGCCCGTCGCCAATCCACCAATGGTCGTCTTCCTGATCGTCTCCGGCATGACATCAAACGTGAAGGAATGATCGTCCATGCCAATGACCGTCAGACAGACCCCCGAGACGGAGATGCTCGCCCCCTCCCGCATGTCCCCGAAGGCGCGCGGCCGCTCGACGCTCAGGCGTCCCTGCCCCTGCGCCAAAACTTTTGCCGTCGCTTCGATGATGCCGGTGAACATGAGCGTTCATTCTATCACACCCCACAGCGCGAAACCGCCGATCTCACGCTTCGAAAAGAAGCGGGGGCCGATACTTCGGGCGTTTCCTGACTGGCTCGTCTGACTCGCCTGCCTCCACGTCGCTCTGGCACAGCTTACAGCGTTCCGCATAAGGAATCTCATTTAATCGGGCCCGGGGAATCAGTACGCCGCAATCGACGCAATGACCGTACGTCCCCTGCCTGATGCGCTCCAGTGCCGCGTACACCCTCGCGAGCTCGTCCGCATTCATCGCTCTGAGCTCTGTCTCCACAAGAGTTTCATCCTCCTTCACATCCTGCTGCTCCACGTCACTCCGATCGAACGACGGAAGTGGCATAGTGGCCACTTCACGCAGGTCGGGGAGCATCGCGAGTAACTTGCGGCGGAGATCATCAATCGGTAAATCCGGGCGCTCCGGGCGCCGCGAGACGCCCTTTCTGGGAACGGGCATCTTCTCCGCTGGTGCTGGTCTCTGCTTGCACGGCATGGAATAGGAAAAAGAGGGGCGCATTTTAAACACATTCTTCACCTCGTCAATCAATCCCCTCTTAATCATTTCGCCCCCTGAACCCTAGACAGGACTCGAAAATTTCGCTACGCTGGAGCTTCAGCGTCCCGCGTCTGCGGGGCGTTTTGTTATCCCACAATTTTTCATGGATGCAATTGTCGTGAAAGGCGCTCGAATGCACAACCTCAAGAATGTGGATGTGACGATCCCGCGAAACAAGCTCACCGTCATCACGGGACTCTCGGGGTCGGGCAAGTCCTCGCTCGCATTCGACACGATCTTCGCAGAAGGGCAGCGCCGCTACGTGGAGAGCCTCTCCGCCTACGCGCGCCAGTTCATCGCACAGATGGAGAAGCCCGATGTGGAATCGATCGACGGTCTCTCCCCCGCCATCTCCATCGACCAGAAGACCGCCGCCCGTAATCCCCGTTCAACCGTGGGCACTGTCACGGAAATCTACGACTACATGCGCCTCCTGTGGGCGAAAGTCGGACGCGTGCATTGCACTGTGTGCAGCAAGGAGCTCGAGCAGCAATCCGCGAGCCACATCATCGACACCATCGCGCACCTCCCCAAGGGAACGAAGATCTTCCTCCTCGCACCACTCATCGAGGGACGGAAGGGATCACACGTGAAGATCCTCGATGCCATCCGACGTGAGGGATTCGTCCGCATGCGCATCGACAAGCAGATCGTCACGGTGGACGAGGAAGTGGAGCTCGACCCGAAGAAGGCGCACACCATCGAGATCGTCGTCGACCGCATGGTCGTCCACGATTTGGAGATGAAGGAGGGGGAAGCAAATCCAAACCGCTCGCGCCTCGCGGACTCCGTGGAACTCTGCCTGAAGAAGGGGGAGGGGTCCCTCATCCTGCTCGACGCCGAAAGCGGCAGGGAGTCGCGCTTCTCTGAGAAGTTCGTCTGCCCGGATCACCCGAATGAGGACATCCCGCAGATCGAACCACGCAGCTTCTCCTTCAATTCCCCGCACGGCGCCTGCGAAGTCTGCCACGGCCTCGGCTGCATCCTGCAGGTGGACGAGTCCTCCCTCATCCCCAATCCCCGCCTCTCGCTCGCAGAGGGCGCCATCCACCCATGGGCAACTTCCGTGTCGCGCATGGGCTTCATGAACCGTTTGCTCGAGGCACTTACCAATGCCCACGGCTTCAGCATGGCGACCCCCTGGCAGGATCTCTCCCCCGAGCACCAGCAGATCATCCTGCATGGATCACCCGAGAAGCTGCAGATGTCGTACGAGAGTGAGAAGTTCGACGGAAATTTCGAGACGACCTACGAGGGGGTCATCCCCAACCTGCAGCGGCGCCACCACGAGACGGAATCGAGCTACGTCCGGCAGCAGATCGAGGAGTACATGCAGGAGCTCCCCTGTCCCGCATGTGCGGGACGCCGCCTGAAGAAGGCGATCCTCGGCGTGACCGTGGGCGGGAAGAACATCGTCGATGCGACCGACCTCTCCACCGATGGGGCGAAGGTCTTCTTCTCCTCCCTCGTCCCCGAGGACAAGCGCAAGGTGATGGGCACCGGCCCCACGAGAACGGATGTCCCGGCCCTCAGCTCCTTCGAGTTCTCGATTGTGAACAAGGTGCTCAAAGAAATCATCGCGCGGCTCACCTTCCTCGAGAACGTGGGGCTCACGTACCTCACGCTCTCGCGCTCCGCGACCACCCTCTCCGGCGGGGAGGCACAGCGCATCCGGCTCGCCACGCAGATCGGCTCGGCCCTGCAGGGCGTCCTCTACGTCCTCGACGAGCCGTCCATCGGGCTCCACCAGCGCGACAACGCGCGGCTCATCGCCACGCTCACGAAGCTCCGCGACCTCGGCAACACCGTGATCGTCGTGGAGCATGATGAGGAGACGATGTGCGCCGCCGATTACCTGCTCGAGATCGGACCCGGTGCCGGCAAGTACGGCGGGGAGATCATCGCACAGGGAACGCCCGCGGAACTCATCAAGAACGAGAAATCCGTGACGGGGCAGTACCTGAGCGGCCGCAAGCGCATCCCCATCCCGGGCAAGCGCCGGAAGGGAAACGGCAAGAGCCTGACCATCCGCGACGCGCACCACCACAACCTGCAGCACATCGACGTCACGCTGCCGCTCGGAACGTTCATCGGCGTCACCGGCGTCTCAGGCTCGGGCAAGTCGAGCCTCATCCACGGCATTCTCGGCCCGGAGCTCCTTCATATCCTGAACAAGGCGAAGACGAAGCCACAGGACGTCGGGGCCATCGAGGGTCTCCAGCACCTCGACAAGGCCATCGTCATCGACCAGTCCCCCATCGGACGGACGCCACGCTCCAACCCCGCCACGTACACCGGCCTCTTCACGGAGATCCGCGATGTTTTCTCTTCCCTTCCAGAAGCCAAGCTCCGCGGGTACAAGACCGGCCGCTTCAGCTTCAACGTGAAGGGCGGACGCTGCGAGGAGTGCGAGGGAGATGGGCTCAAGCGGATCGAGATGCACTTCCTCCCGGATGTCTTCGTGACGTGCGAGACCTGCAAGGGCAAGCGCTACAACCGCGAGACGCTCGAGATCACCTACAAGGGGAAGAACATCGCCGATGCACTCGACATGACGGTGAAGGAGGCACTCGATTTCTTCTCTGCCATCCCCGCGATCAAGAAGAAATTGCAGACGCTCGAGGACGTGGGCCTCGGCTACCTGCACCTCGGTCAGAGCGCCACCACCCTCTCCGGCGGGGAGGCGCAGCGCGTGAAGCTGGCCACCGAACTCACCAAGCGCGCGACCGGACAGACGTTCTACATCCTCGACGAGCCCACGACGGGCCTCCACTTCGACGATATCCACCGTCTCCTCGACGTGCTCCAGCGCCTCGTGGACAAGGGCAATACCGTCCTCGTCATCGAGCATAACCTCGACGTCATCAAGTCGGTGGACCACGTCCTCGACCTCGGTCCGGACGGCGGCAATGCGGGCGGGCGCCTCATCGCGACCGGCACCCCCGAGGAGGTGGCGAAGGTGAAGGAGAGCTACACGGGCGAGTACCTGAAGAAGGTGCTCGAGCGGAAGTGAATCACCTCACGCGGAAAACCGGAACAGCATAAAGGACGGGGGCGACAGTTTCCTGCCGCCCCTTGCCGCCGGCTTGCGCCGACGGCTCGTCCTGCCGGGGTCACTGCTTCTTGATCTTGAGCTCGTCCATGAGCTCGTCCAGCCGGGCCCGCGCCTCAGTGAACTCCTTGCGGCGTTCACCGAGGTTGTTTCCCGGATAGACGATCCAGACACCATCGAGCTTGCTGTGCAGCAGCTCGACCTCAAAGTGCTTCTCCCAACCGCTCGGGAGATACTTCTTCGAGGTCTCGAAGTCGACGGCATTCCGATCCTTGCCGAGCTCCTTCTCGGCGCGGGCGCGGGCGCACCACACCAGTTCATCGAGGATGTCCCGGTGCAAGCGCCTCCAACTGTCGCGCTCGATACTTGAGAATTGAACGTAGCCCCCGGAGCGAAGGCAGGAGAGCCGTTCAATCAAACGGCTCCTGTTATGTTCGCCCTCGCGGGTGAACCCTCGCTCCTGATCCGTGTTGACCCAATCAAACGTACACTCCGTGATGACGGGCTCCACATCGACGAGGTACTTTCGCACCTCGTTGCAGAAGTCCGCCTCAGCCGAGGCCCGTCGGAAAGGGACAACCACGAAATACCAAGCAAGAACGATGACCGCCACGACGACCCCCCACATTGCTACTCGCTTCATGACGAAATTCCTTGTTCTGAAACTTGTGACCTCACCATCGGGCCACCGCATGACCGACGAGAGATCGACCACGTGGTGTCCCGATAGCTGCAGGCAGGACGCCTGCGCTCGCCCGAAGGGCAAGGACAGGAAACTGCCTGCAACGCGATGGTGCAAAGGAACTACTAGACATAATATCACTTATATTGTTTTATATACAATATGGTATTTGTCGAAAAAATGGCGTCTACGGGCAGAAATTCAAGAGATGACCTTCACGGCAACAAGCCCAGAATGAGCTAACAAAAACAACAACATATACATGGGTTGGTTCCGCGCGCCACGGGGGGTGAAGGGGGAGGCCCTGTCTGCAGACGTTTGCCGACGAATCGGTTCCGAATCCTTGTAGGAACCGATGAGGAGGCACAGGGCCGGGTGGAGCGGGCTTTGGCGCGCGGTGCGCTCTCGCCTGCCCTGAGCGCAGTCGAAGGGTTGCTTCTTTCTCTGTCGGGCAGACAGAGAAAGAAGGAATCACAGGGCTTCTCCAGCGGAACGAGTGTTGCCCTTTCTTTGCCAAGCGCGGCAAAGAAAGGGCAAAAGAAAGCACTGCGCCGATGACCCCCTCCGCTATCGCCGCCACATCGGCGCGTTTCCGGAGATTTTTGTAGGCTGTTTTTGTTTCCCGCTCTCGACGGGGCGGGTGCAAAAAAGCACCTCAAGCCACTCCTCCATCTGCAAGAATCCGCAAAATATACGCCTTCACGTTCGCGAAGATCTCCGTCTGCTCGTCGAGCCGCTCGATCTCCGCGCGCGAGAACCACTGGATGGCATGCCCCTCCTCCTCCGCGAGCGTCACAGGCTGGCTCTCGTCGAGGGGACGCGCGACGTAGAGAAAATCCATGTGCTGGTGTGCGGGCTCCCCCCGCTCCTCCGACGTGGGAATATTTTCGAGGAGGAGGGCGATCGGTTTCTTCAACATGCGTCCCTCATCGGGGTTCCGGCTGAAGAGATCCTCCTGCGCATCGCCGATGATCTCCACATCGAGCCCTGTCTCCTCTCTGCATTCCCGCCGAGCAGTCTCTTCCGGCAGTTCGTTCTCGTCGACATGACCACCGGGCGGCATCCAGCGACCGAGCCGCTTATGGCGAAGAAGGAGCGTCCGGCGCCGGGAGTCGATGATGAAGGCAGTGGCCGTGAAATGGCATGAAGGAGCAGTCATGCAAGCAGTGTATACTAAGAGGCTGCTCCCCCATCTTCCCATGGTCCTCATCAACGACAACTCCTCCGTGCTCAAGATCGACGACCCCCTGCCGCACTTCCGCCTCCCCGCGGTCGACGGGATGAAGGTGGATACGCAGACCATCAAGGACCCCGTGCTCGTCGTCATCTTCACCTGCAACCACTGCCCGTACGCGCAGGCGTACGAGGACCGTATCCTCAAGATGGCAGAGCACTTCGATCCCGAGGGCGTGCAGGTGATCCTCGTGAACAGCAACGATCCGGCGAACTACCCCGAGGATTCCTTCGCGGAGATGGAGAAGCGCTACAAGACGAAGGGCTACCCGTGTCCGTACTGCCTCGACGAATCACAGGAGGTGGCGAAGTCCTTCGGCGCCCTCTGCACGCCGCACTGCTTCGCCTTCGACCGGCATCGCAAGCTCCGCTACAAGGGGCGTGTGGACAATAACTGGGAGCATCCCGATCTGGCGACAGAGAAGAACCTCTGGGATGCCATCGACGCTCTCGTGGAGAACCGTGACCCGCCCGTCAGCGAAGCCAATGCCATCGGGTGTTCGATCAAGTGGAGGGAGTGAGTGCTCCCGCTCAACATTGCGGCGATGGAGGTTCTATCGATTCCCCCTCGCCCTCCAAGACCTCCGGGGCCGGCTCCACTCGAAT
Organism: Candidatus Peribacteraceae bacterium; assembly: GCA_028717505.1. GTDB lineage: Bacteria > Patescibacteriota > Gracilibacteria > Peribacterales > Peribacteraceae > JAQUNQ01. Next base: position 4,628 of record JAQUNQ010000015.1, on the reverse strand, counting down.
CGACGCGACGAGGTGTTCGTGACTGGGGGATTCGGAAAAGATACTCGGATGCTGCAAAGTCGCCAAGCCGCCCAATTCCCCCACACGCCATAAGAAGGGGTCCTGTCGCAAGCGCCACAGCATGCCGAACGGAGGCTGATTGAAGCTCGTGGCGAAATCGGTGGGCGCGCAGACGATTGGCCGCGGATTCTGTGGTGTCATGTTATTATTCAGGACCATCGTCACGACCCGTGCCGCGATCTCAGAATTGATTTTGGCCACCATGACATGAATTTGACGGAACACCTCTCGTCGTGCACGTTCGGTTCGTGAGCCGGGGGGGAGGGCCACGCGCCCCTCTTCGGAGGTCACTTCGCGCCAGCGATCCCAGATTTGTGCTTCCGTCGCTGCATTCGTCCCCGTCAGCACCATTGGAATCGCTGTGTAGTGGAGGGGGACTGGCTCCCCCTGATGCACGCTGATATTCAGTTCTCCGGCGCTCTTGGCTCCCACCACATCCCCCGGCATCGTGGTGGGGTTTTCTGCGAGCTGCCGGAGGACGGAACCCAGACGTTGCTGGAGTGTTCCTATCTCCACCTGTAGAAACTCCCGCTCAACGGTGTCGCAAAATTGCTGTTCGGTCTCCACTCTCTTCAGAAGTTCCGCGATCTGCTGTTGAAACATCGTGCTCAGCCCACGCGTCACGTCGAACTGCATGCCGAAAATCTTCTCCGGAGACACTCCCCCCTCAATGAGATCTCGTATGGCAGAGCGCACCACTTGAAGGGAGAAGTCGATGACAACGATCCGACGAATCTTTGAGAGGATCACCTTGACCGTCTGAGGGCTGACGTCATGACCGACGGGATGGAACCCTGGACCAATCAGACCGATGTTCATGTCCTTCAGCTGAATACCCTGCTGCTGAGAAAAATCGATAATGCCGCCAGCCATCGCTGTGTCCATCCAACTGTAATGTTTGGCCCACTCTTTGGCATGGACTCTCTGGTTCCTGCCCCACTCCCCATGCTGGAGATACCGGTCGTAGGCGTCTGCTGTGTCCTGGAAGAACACTGCAAGAGGATCAATCGGCTTGTCGACGAAACATTCCTCCATGAAGGGGAGAAAGGAAGCAATTTTGACATGTTTTCAACGTTTACGCAAGATTCTCTTGACCCCCGGCACCTCCAGCACCGCATCATACAAATCGCTGAATTGCTTGAAATTTTTGACCTCCAGGCGGATTTTGTAGAGCGCATCCATGGGGGGAATCGCAAAAACCGAGAAATTCGAGATGTTGATCCGGCGCTCGGCGAAACACTTCGAGATGTTGTAGATCATTCCGGGCTGGTCCCAGGAGTAGATCTCGAGATCAATGATGGAAGCATCCTGATTGAGGATACGCGTGCGGGGAAGCAGATGGAGCCACTTAAGAAGAGGAATCATCCAGTCGGACGGCATCAGGAGGAGATCTCGATAGGCATCCATGACGGTGCCGACCGCGACAGTCCCGCCCCCCACCTCCTCGAGGAGGGCATCGAAGGATTGCTTCCCGCACTTCCGCGCCAGGCGCATCTGCAGGGGGTGAAAATGAAAGAGCCACCAAATGGGAAGAAGATATTTCACACACTCAGCCTTGAGAATGCTTGCGCCCGCCCTGCGGCGCTCCGCCTTGGGCTGGCGTTTGAGTGTCTGGCGGAGTTTCTCCCGCGCCTGGACTGTCTTCGCCTTCTCCATCCAGAACGTCCGACGATCCGACTTCTCGCTGTTCAAAAGAACGAGTTCCACCGTCTCCCCTTCGCGGAGGACGCGTGTCGCCTCATGGACTTCGCCGCCATCGACACGGATCCCCGCGAGGTAGCGGATGTTCTCCAGATCAACTTCATAGGCGAAGTCCACGCCGGTCGCGCCCGCCGGAAGTGTCACCACTTCCCCCGCGCTCGTGAAGACATTAATGCGCTCTGCGAGCACCGTCTGCTGGAGATTTTGGAGGAATTGCTGATCATCGAAGGAGAACGAGTGGAGCGTACTCAGCGCGTGGTACACATCGCCTTCCTTCTCGGGTTGCCACGAGGAGATCTTGCGCTTGAAGGAATACTCGTGCATCGCAGCCGTCTGGATGCGGAGACGCAGCTCATGCTTCCGCGAGAGGAACACAATGGTATGAAGGGCGCTGTAGCTATTGGGCTGGGGGGTGCTGATGTAATCCCGGAACGAAGCGGGACGCGCCTGATGCCGAGCATGAATCTCCCCCAGCACGCGGTAGCACTCCAGCGACGATTCCCTCTGCACCACGAGGAGCACGGAATCGATGGCATTCGCATCCTCCAGACGCGCGAGCACGCGATGCATCTTCTGGAAGATCTCATAGTCTGTCATGAGCGTGAGTTCCGCGTGGACATCGGAAGCGGTTTCTTTGTTCGCCCGCCGGATGAAGTGCTCGCGCTCCTTCCGGACCACTTCGCGCACGCGCTCGATCGCCTGATGCCACGCCGCGCTCTCTGCGGGATAGGCAATGGGAAAGCAGAGCTCCTCAAACCGTTTCTTCACCTCCCACCACCCGACCAGCCGCGCGAATGGAACGTAGATATCCAGCGTCTCAAGCGCGATGCGCTGTTGTTTTTCCGGCGGCAGGGCGGTGAGCGTCTCGGTATTGTGGAGTCGGTCTGCGAGCTTGATGAGGATGACCCGGAGATCGTCATTCGCCGTGAGGAGCATTTTTCGGAGCGAGGCAATCTGGCGGTCAGAGTGCCTGCCCTCATAGAGACGCCTGCTCAACTTCGTCACACCATCCACCAGCCGTGCGACGGTGACACCGAATTCACGCTCGATTTCCGGGAGTGTGGCGAGCTCGTCCTCCACGGTGTCATGGAGGAGCGCGGCGATGAGCATGTCTTTCTGCGCCTCGAGACCAGCGAGGTACGTCGCCGTCATGATGGGATGAATCACATAGGGCTCGCCGCTGCTGCGCTTCTGTCCTTCGTGATACTGAATGGAACGCACGAGCGCCTGCTCCACCTGCTCAAGATCCCGTGCCTTGAGGTACGAGAGGGACTCGCGAAACTGGCGCTCAATGGCCACCATGGCCTGCCATCATAGCACAAGTCATCCCCCTGCAGGATTTACTCCCTGGTCTGCTCCACTATGCCTCCGTCGGCATGCAATCACCGCAACAAAAGCGCCGAGAACGGCATCGGAAACCGCTGCCATATCCGGCGATCGCCCCTGAATGCCAAGCTCACGACGGGCTACCTGTTTCACCTCTACCGTTCTCTCCTCCCTCGTAGCCATGCCGAGCCGCCCGAGGAGAGCCTGAACATGATTGGTGACCGCGTTGACTTCCGCCTCGTCCGTTCCCGATCCCCCCTCCATCGACGCATGATCGATGCGGACCACATGGACCCCCCTCGGAGGAGCATCCGCATGATCGCTGCCGTTGGCTGACGGTACATTACTCATACCACTTGGGACGAGAATTTTCCCAAGAGAGAGACTTTCTGTCAAAAATTTCCCGGGGAAAAATTGACAGAAACTTTCCTTATCATTCCGAAATCCGCGCGCGATGCCTACATCGCACCCGCTTTTTCTGTACACTCTCTCCTGATGTTCGACCCCGTTGACCCCAAGCAGCGGCTCCCCGCCCTCGAAGAGGGCATCCTCCGCTACTGGAAGGAGGAGGACACCTTCAAGCGGAGCCTCCGACAGCGCTCGCGGGGCACGGGGGACCTCCTCGACGGACCGGCAGGCACGAAGCATGACATCTTCAGCTTCTTCGATGGCCCGCCCTTCGCCACGGGTCTCCCGCACTACGGCCACCTCCTCGCCGGCACCATCAAGGACGTGATCCCCCGGTACCAGACGATGCGGGGGAAGTACGTGGAACGAAGATTTGGATGGGACTGCCACGGCCTGCCCGTGGAGAACATCATCGAGAAGGAGAGGAACATCGCCTCGCACCACGAGATCGAGGAGATGGGTGTGGACAAGTTCAACGCCCTCTGTCGCACCGCCGTCCAGCGCTACACCCGGGAGTGGCGGACAGTCGTGGAGCGCATGGGCCGGTGGGTGGACATGGACTGGGACTACCGCACCATGGACCCGGAGTACATGGAGAGTATCTGGTGGGTCTTCGGGGAGCTCTACAAGAAAGGACTGATCTACGAGGGATACAAGGGTATGTACATCTGCCCGCGCTGCGCCACCCCCCTCTCGAATTTTGAAGTGGCGCAGGGGTACCGCGACCGCACCGACCTCTCGGTCATCGCCACCTTCCCGCTGCGCGATGATCCGAAGACCGTCCTCCTCGCTTGGACGACCACACCGTGGTCCCTCCCCGGGAACCTCTGGCTGGCCGTGGGGAAGCACATCGACTACGTGAGCGTGGAGGCGGAGGGTAAGCACTTCATTCTCGCGCGTAAGCTCGTCGACCGCGTCTTCAAGGGGCGCGACCACAAGATCCTGAAGAGTGTGAAGGCGAAGGATCTGGCAGGAAAGCAGTACGAACCGCTCTTCCCCTACTTCGTCTCCACCCCCCTCCCCTCCACGATGAAGAAGGGAAAACCCGAGACGTACGGGGAACGGGCGAACCGCATCGTGATCAATGAAGCAGTGGAAGTCTCCGACGAGGAGGGAACGGGCATCGTCCACAT
>JAQUNQ010000014.1 GCA_028717505.1 Candidatus Peribacteraceae bacterium | reverse complement strand
GGAAAGCGGCGGACCACGGCGCGCGGCGCACCACGAGGAAGGCAGCCAGAGGAAGGAAGTCGTACTTGAAGCCGAAGAGCGTGGTCTTCACGTCCACCCGCACCGCGGCCGTCACGGCGAACGAGAGGAGGAGAAGACCGATGATCAACCCGTCGATGAGATCGACACGCCAGAAATTTCTCCCGCGCACTCCCTCAAGGAGGGCAAGCAGCAGGATGAGCCCGAGCAGGGCCTCCTTCCACAGCGCCAGGATCGCGAGCGGCGCGTGTCCGGGACCGAGCAGGAGCTTCGTCCCCGCCGTCACGAGGAGCGCGTGGAACGGGAGGACGGCAAGGAGGAGGAGTGTGAGCCGTTCGCGGAGTCGCTGCGTCATAAAAAAGTGCGGATGCTCTGGAATTCACATCTTCAGGCGCGATTCTTCGTCACGGAAGACCTCCCCGCCCTTCAGGACTTTCTCCACGGCATCGATGCACTGCGCACTCACGTTCTTCCCGTAGATCTTCGGCGCTCCGCGCATGTCCTTGTTGTCCCACGCGAACTCGATGAGCGCCTTCACCACCTTCGCATCTGTGGGCGGGGCGATGAGGTTGCCTCCGGCCATGGCCGACTCGCTCCGGTCGGACCCGAAGCGGAGCGTGACGCACGGCACGCCGAGCGCATTCATCTCCTCCTGCATGGAACCGCTGTCCGTCGCGCACACCGCAGCCTTCGTCATAGCGGCGATCACGTCCACGTACTCCGGCCACACGGGCGAGAAGACGAAGTTCTTGTGCTTCTTCGCCAGTGCCTCCACCTCCTTCCGGAGCCCGAGTCGCTCGAAGGCACGCTCCGTCTGGATCATCGATATGAGGAGGACTTTCCGCCCGTCCTTCACGAGGGCGACCAGGGCATCGTAGAGGGCACGGAAGCGGCGGTCCGACCCGCAGTTCTCCCGCCGGTGAATGCAGAAGCGCACGAAGTCGCCGTCCGCGAGGACGGGGAAGCGCTCAAAGACGGAGGATTGCCCGATCCGCGCGAGCGCCTCCTCCGTGGCATCCACCACGGAGTTGCCCACTACGAAGACACGATCCTCCGGAAACCCCTCCGCCTGCAGGAACTCCCGATCCAGCTCCACCGGAGCCAGATGCACGCCCGTCGCACACTCGCTGCAGCGCGTGTTGAACTGCTCGGGGTAGGGCTCCAGGCTCCCGCGCTTCCAGTTCTTCCGATCCAGGAGGAATGTCCTCCACTCCGCACAATTTCCCCCTTCCCACGCCCTACGCCCTACGCCCCACCCCCGGTAATCCGGCGTTAACGTCCGTATCCCCGCCTCCACGTGCACCGACGCGAACCCGTGGCAGAACCCCGCGTTACTCGCCGCCATCGCCGTGGTCGTGTCGCCGTGGACGTACGGGATCACGACTTTGCCGGCCTTCTTGAGCTCACTAATGACAGAACCCAGCCTTCCGATGATCTGACTCACGATCTCGTGCATCTCCCCGCGCACGTTCAGGTTGAAGTCCGGCTCCACGCCGAATTCCTTCAGCATCCCGCCGCTCAGGTTCTCGCTATAGTGCTGGCCGGTGTGCCCGAGTACTGCAAGGTGCCCGCGCTTCTTGAGCTCGCGGTAGAGGGGGATCTGCTTGATGATATCCGGCTTCGTCGCAATGAAGATGAGGTGCACATGCCGGTTCGGCATGCCTGAGATTTCCTCCAAGAATCGCGGTGAGCGGAAGGTGACCTCTTTCATGAGACGCAGATGCCCTCAGGATAGCTTGCATGAAGGCACAGTGAAACTATTATTTCTCCCCCTCCCTTCTCTCATGGGCATCCGCGTCCCACCCGCCACCACCAAGCATCCCGATGTCGCCACACTCATTGCGACGCGCGATGCGCACAATGAGAGACTTGCACGACAGGTACGAGCCTGCGTCGAGCTTCCGAGTCTCGAACTCTACGATCGATTCCGAGCGCTCCTCGGGAGTACGGCGAACCTGACGATCAACATGCCCCTTCCCACGGAGCAGGTTCCCGATTCACAGAAGGGTCGAACCACCATCCACGTGAACGCTGATACAGCACAAGAAATAGAAGCTGCTGCCGCACAGGTACAGGGGAAGGTCCTCTCCCTGACAGAGCCAATGGCCGCGTGAGATCCAGCCAGCTTGCTATGCACCCTTTCCGCGCAGAGAAAGGAGATTTTTGGACCCCTGAAAAAGCGGCAGACAACTTCACAAAACACCTTGCGCTCCCCATGCAAAGGGATAGCTTTTTCCCCTATGGAAAACACCATTCACTACGCCAGGATTCTTCCCGAAAAAGTCGGATGTTCGCACAAAGGGAAAGAATGCGGCCAACACCATGACTGTGATCGCATCTGTGGAACAATACTGAGGAAGACTCAAGAGGCGCTCGTAGGTGATGGACGCCTTGTCGATATCAATCTTGCGACAAGGACTATCTCTGTGCAATCACCGGCAAGCCGAGCGGAAGGAACGCTCGCCGTACTCGAGAGTGACCCCATCCTCAAGGTCGGCACCGCACATGCGGCAGGGGAACGCCCCCTTTCAAGCAGGGAAGCGGGACCGGATGCGAGCGGCGTGGAACCGGAGCACACTTCCCGGAAGGAATCAGGCTACGTAGGAACCGGAAGAAGCGCCCACCGCGTAGACCAGCTCACATGCTGAAAATCGGCTGAAGACATCCGCCGCTCTCCTGCTACTTGCCTCCCTCCTGCATTTCCTTCGGAACCGGTAATCCCATGATGGTGAGGCAGATCGGAGCGATGTCCTTGATGCCCGTGAACGTGGCCAGTGCCTTCGAGGAGGCATAGGCGGATGAGTGGACGAAGGTCTGCACGGGATTCTTCGAGTGACTCGGACAGATGGTCGTCGTGCCCGGGTAGTACTTTTCTTCGGCATTCCCGTGATCGGACGTGACGATCCAGTCATAGCCCGCCTGCTCGAGTGCGGGGAGCAGTCTTCCAAGCTGGCGATCCACGGCTTCGCAGGCGAGCACCTCCGCGTCAAGTTTCCCGCCGTGCCCCACGAGATCAGGATTGGCGTAGTTCGCCGCGATGAAATCGTGCTTCTTCTGCTTCACCTGCTCGATGAGCCGGTCGGTGAGCTCCTTCGCGCTCATGGCGGGAGTATCCGCATAGTTGGGCACCTTCGGGGATTCGACGAGAATGCGGTCCTCGCCGGGAAACGGCTCGTGCACCTGCGCGTTGAAGAAGAAGGTAAGGTGCGGCATCTTGTCCGTCTCCGCGATCCTGAGCTGCTTCAAGCCGGCCTTCGACACCACCTCCCCCAGCGTGTTCTCCACCTTCCCGGGAGGGTACGCGACCGGCAGATGATTGGAGTACGGCCCCATGCAGACGACATCCGCGACGCGCACCGGCCGCTCGAAGGCCTGAAAATCCTCATCCGCGAGGGCGGAGACGATCTGCGCCATGCGATCGGCGCGGAAATTGGTGCAGAGGACGACATCTTTCGGACCGATGGCTTTAAAAGCAGACGTCTTCAGGGGGCGAATGTAGTAGTCCGTCTTCTGCTTGTCCGGCGCCTTGGCATACCACGCCTGCGCCCCCGCGCAGACATCGGCACAGACTTCCCCTTCCCCCTTCACAAGAAGATCGTAAGCCACCTTCGTACGCGTGGCGAACTGACGATCACGATCCATGCCGTAGTACCGGCCGACGAGGGAGGCCACCTTCGCGAAGGGGTACTTCTTCAGCTCCTCACGGAGGAGCGCAAAATCGTTGCAGAAGTATTGCTCGGCCACGTCGCGGCCATCCCCGATGAGATGGAGGAGGACCTCCGGGACCCCGCGATCCGCTGCGAGCTTGAGGAGCGCATGAACATGCTCGTGGCTCCCATGAACGCCACCAGTGGAGTAGATGCCCACGAAGTGGAGGGGGACCCCTGCCTTCTTCGCCCGCTCGCATGCACCGGTGAGCACCGGATTCTCGAAGAAGGCTCCCGAGCGGATGGCCCGATTGATCTCCTCGAGCGGCTGCCACACGATGCGACCCGCCCCGATGATGAGGTGCCCGGGCTCGCTCGCGCCCTGCTGCCCCTCAGGCAGGCCCGCCGCATTCCCCGCCGCCGCCATGATCACGTTGGGAACCTCCCGCTCGAGACGCCGGATGGTGGGCATTTTCGCCAGAGAACGCGCATTTCCGGGCCCCGGGGGCGCCACCCCGAACCCGTCGATGATGATGAGGCAGAGGCGCCGCACGCCCCTAACCTACCACCCGTCTTGCGGGAGTGCTACGATGTTAAGCGAACTCAACGATCCCATGGATATCCGCCACGTCTCGCACTGGAGATTCTTCCACACTGTCGGCTGGGCCGTCCTCCTCTGCGCACTCATCGTGGCCATCGCAGCAACCCTCGGCCGCGCGACGATGAACATCCGCGCCGCGCTCACCGACAAGCCCGACATCGCCATCTACCTCCTGCTCCCGGAAGAGGAAATCGGCCGCACCATGCTTCTGAAGGAGAGTGAAACGGAACGCGACTACCTCGCGGAGACGAAGGACGGCCCCAAGCTCATCCGCCTGAAGAAGGGGGAGAAATGGTACGTGGCGGAGATGGAAAAATTACGGGAGTGAGCCGGATGCATCGCTCAAAGCTGCTACCCTAGGGGAGACATCTCCCTGCTATGACGCGCATCTCCCTCCTCGGCGTCCCCCTCGATGCACTCACGCGTGAGCAAGCCATCGAGATCCTGCTCTCCTTCCTCCGGGAGGAGAGGCAGAAGCACGTGATGACGCCGAATAGTGAGATGCTCGTGGAAGCGGCACGCCATCCCCTTTTTCGTGCGCTCCTCCAGAGGAGCAATCTCAACCTCCCCGACTCCGTGGGCCTCCTCTGGATGGCACGCTGGACCGAGCAGGAAATCCCCGAGCGCATCACCGGCGTGGACACCGTGACCGCACTCTGCAGCCGCCTGACCGCCGACTGTCCTGTCTTCCTTCTCGGAGCGCAGGAAGGAGTCGCCGAGCGTGCCGCGGAGGTCCTCCGCCGGAAGAATCCGCAGCTGCAGATCGCAGGCACGTACGCCGGAAGCCCGAAGGAGGAGGATGCCCCTGCCATCATCGAGCAGATCAACGCGGCCTCCCCCCTCCTCCTCCTCGTCGCCTACGGCGCGCCGCAACAGGACCTCTGGATCGCGGAGCACCTGAAGGAGCTCCCCGGCGTGCGCGTCGCGATGGGCGTCGGCGGCACGTTCGACTTCCTCGCCGGCGTCACGCCCCGCGCCCCGCTCTGGATGCAACGCATGGGACTCGAGTGGCTCTGGCGGCTCTTCCGGGAGCCCCGCCGCATCGGGCGGATCTGGAATGCCGTCGTTGTGTTCCCCCTCCTCGTCCTCCGCCACGGCAGGGAGGGAAAGACCCTGTGAAAAATCGATTTTCCATTTTTCATTTTCCATTGCTACAGTGACCACCCATGCACCGAAGAATCCTCCTCTTCATCGGCTGCGGACTGCTCCTCGCCTCCTGCACGCTCCCCACGCCGCCCACACGGCCGCAGGGACAGGAAGTAGCACAGTCATCCGCGATGTCCTCGGTGGCAATGATGGAGGCCGAACCGGTCGATGGTGCAGGTGAGCGCGCACCGACGACGGAGGAGTTCACCGGCACGGGAGCACTCACGGAGCGCCTCCTCCCCTCCGGCACGCTGGAGATCGGGAACCGTGACGCGCCGCTCGCCCTCCTCCTCTTTACCGAACATCACTGCGGGTACTGCCGCGAGTTCCAGTCCGATCTCTTCCCGCGCCTGCGGGAGGACTTCCTGAAGCAGGGAACCGTGCGACTTGAGATCGCCATCCTCCCGTTGAAGAAATACGCCGGCAGCCGCGAGGCGGCGGGTGCGCTCCTCTGCGCCGGACAGCAGGGAAAAGGGCTCGCCATGCACGAGGCGCTCCTGAAGAGCGGGAACTTCTCTGAGGAGTCTTTCCTCGCACTCGCAAAAGCTCTCGAGCTTGATAAGAAAACCTTCTCATCCTGCCTCGTCTCCCCGGAGACAGAGAAGCTCCTCGCGGAGCAGGGGGCATGGGAGCGCAGTCTCTCCGTGAATCTCGTCCCCACCTTCTTCCTCAATGGCGAGAAGCTTGTGGGCCTCCCCTCCTACGCCGATCTGCGCGGGAGGCTCGAGCGGGCACTGAAATAATTCGTGAGAGACAAACCTGCGGTTTTTCTCTCACGGGCTCTCTTTTCCCTTAGAGGTGCGGCTCCAGCGTGGGGCCCACAAGACCCACGCTTCGCCGCGATTGATATCAATATCCATGCTATTCCTCTCCAACGAAGATATGTGCATCCACACAAAAATAATGTGACGTATACTACGAAAGTGGCGACCATCTTCATCTTCCACGGAATCGATGGGCATCCGGAGGAAAACTGGTTTCCGTGGCTGAGGAACGAACTCGAACGGACAGGACACCGCGTCGTCGTGCCGAAATTTCCGCACACGGATCACCCACAACTCGACGAGTGGCTCGCCTTTTTTGAGCAGTGGAAGTCGCTCCTGAACGCCGAGGCCATTCTGATCGGCCACAGTCTCGGCGCCGCATTCGCGCTGCGATTACTGGAGCGCTCCGGGCATCCGGTGCGCGCGACATTCCTCGTCGCTCCCGTTTGGGGCGTGATGGAGAACAAGTTCGATCCGCTCATGATCAGTTTCACCCTGGCCCCCTATGACTGGCAGAAGATCAGGAAACATGCGGGAAAAGTTGCCGTCATCCACTCGGACAATGACCCGTACATCGCGCCGGAGAAGGCCGAGATACTGGCGGAGAATCTCGGCACGGAGGCGACGCTCGTCAGGAACGGCGGCCACTTCAATGCAGCGGCCGGGTATACGACGTTCGAGCAACTGCGAACTGCGGTAGTGAATGCCCTCCTGTAATCGACCACAAACCCCAACTCTGTAGCGGCAGATCGCGATCTGCCGCTCCTGTTATTTCGAAATTCGCACCACCTTCGTCTTCGCCGTGTGTCCTTTCAGGATCTCCACGTGCGATTTCGGCACCCCAAACTCCTCCGCGAGGAATCTGATCAATTCTTCATTGGCTTTCCCATCCTCCGGAGCCGCGGCGATGTCGAGCTTCACGGTACCATCGGCCAGCACTTCCTTCGCTCGCGTACGCGCGGCACCGGGATGCACGCGAAGAGAAAACGTGACCGCCTTTCCTGCCGCTATCTGATTCCGGAGTTCATCAAACATGCACACAGTATGCCCTAACCTACGCCCTCACATTGGCCTTCCTCCACTTCTCGATCTCCTTGTGATGCCCCGAGAGGAGCACCGCAGGTACGGGGAGCCCCCGGAATTCTTCCGGCCGCGTGTAGTGGGGATACTCCTTCTTCCGGCCGAGTGCAGCGGAGAAGCTCTCTTCCAGCGCTGATTCATCCTTGCCGAGCACGCCCGGAATCTGCCGCGCGACGGCATCGATGAGCACCATCGCAGGGATCTCGCCGCCCGTGAGCACGTAATCGCCGATGCTGATCTCCTCATCGATCCACCCGCCGTCGATCACGCGCTGGTCGATGCCCTCGTAGTGTCCGCAGAGCAGCAGGAGCCATTCGTGTTTTGCCAGTTTCTCCACGCCCGCCTGGGTGAGCCGCTCCCCTCTGGGGGAAAGATAAATCCTCCATGGTTTTCCTTTGGTTCTTTTTTTTCTTTTGTTTCCTTTATTTCCTTCGCCCAGCACTGTTTCGATCGCCTTCACGATCACATCCGCCCGCATCACCATCCCCGCCCCGCCGCCGTACGGCGCGTCGTCCACCTGATGGTAGCGCCCGAGCCCGAAGGTCCGGAGATCGTGGAAGTGAAGATCGAGGTGCCCCTTGCCACGCGCACGGTCGATGATGCTCTCGGTGAGAGGCCCTTCGAACATCCCGGGGAAAAGGGTGAGGATATCGATCCGCATGCACGGGAAAAAACGCTAGACTGAGTGTAGCAGAGAACCGCATGGGAACCCCCAAAGTCTCCATTCTCGTGCCGACCTACCACCCCGCGCCGGAGCACCTGCGTGCGGCGCTGGAAGCCTTGCAGAGGCAGACTGTGCAGGATTGGCACGCCGTCATCCACGACGACGCCTCGACGAGCGATGTGCAGGGCATCGTCGCGCCGTTCCTCGCCGACCCGCGCTTCACCTTCCGGAAGAGCGCCCACCGCCTCGGCATCGGAGGGAACTGGAACGCCTGCCTGCAGTATGCCGGGGCGCCTTTCATCCAATACCTCTTCCAGGACGATCTCTGGGAACCGGCATTCCTGGAAAAGGCGCTCGTCGTCCTGGAGGCAAATCCCACCGTCGGCTTCGTCTCCGTCGACCACGCGTACCGGTATGAGGGAGGAGGCACTCCCGCCGCGTACTACGAGGACCTGAACGCTTTCAAGCGCGCGAACATCGCCGCGGGGAAGCATGCCGGCGGGGAGATGCTCCGCTTCTGGCTCGCGCACGCTCTCCGCCCCGGCCTCATCGGCGAGCCGTCCTTCGTGCTCCTGCGGCGCTCCCTCATCGAGCGCGTGGGCCCCTTCCTCACCGACATGCCACAGAGCCTCGACAACGAGTACTGGATGCGCTGCCTCCTCTCCTCCGACTGGTATGAGCTCCGCGAATCCCTCGGCACTTTCCGGGTGCACCCGAAGGGCGCGAGCGCACAGCACGATCAGGCGGGCGCGGGCCTCACGGACCGGCTGCGCATCTTCGGGCTGCTCCTCGGAAAACTGGACCGGAGGAACCCCCTCCGCCGCGAAGCGGAGCAATCCGCCGTGCGCGCGCTCTCCGCCATGATCCGGAAATACTTCGAGCGCAGGAGGCAGGGCAGGAATGTTTCACTGCAGGGAGGAGGCAGGAAAACCATTGTGCAATTTGCACTGAAGCACCCGCTTCTCGTGATCAGCGCTCTCACACAGAGAACAAGGGGTTAATTTCCGCGGAAGAGCGTGCTGGTCCCAAAGCGGCTGAACGCGCTTTCTCCGATACGCAGCCCCCGTCTGTCAATCTTCCCGCGACGAGTGGGACGAGATTGTTCTGGAAGAGGAATTTCGCCGAGGAGAACGCGGAAGCGCCGATAAATCCCCAGGCACCGCTCATGCACCGCAAGGCTGACGCGGTGCTCATCCCCCGCGCGCTCTTCCAGGGCCAGGAGCGCGGCATTCAATTTATCGCGCATCTCCCGCAGCGCAGCATCCATCTCCTCCGGCAGAGGATCGCCGTTCTTCCGCGCCCTCGCCCGCACCAGCAGCTCCCTGCTCTCCTGCATGCAGGCCTCGCAGCGCCGCACATTCGCGCGGTAGCGGACCGGAATCTGGTCCTCGGGCAAAATCATGACAAGAGAAAAAATGGACGCTCATCCTAGCGACCTTTCCCCATGGATCAAGGCATCTCCTCACACAAATTCCTTCAGCCACTGGCTCACATCCATGATCTTCACCTCTTCGACGGGCGTCGTCTTCACCCCCTGTCGCGGCTTCAGGCGCTCGTGGAATGCGGGGATGTCCTCGTTCTGATAGAGGATGCCGGTGGCGACGCGCTCCCGCGTGTCGACGGCGACCTTCCGCGCTTTCTCGAAGTCCTTCGGATCATGCCCCTCCGCGTGCGCGTCGTAGCAGTGCGCGAGCAGCCACTCGTGCGTGGCGAACCTGTTGTAGGTGGGACACGCCTGCAGGATATCGACGAAGGCAAATCCGCGGTGCTGGATAGCCGCCTGCAGGATCTCCGTGAGTTGCGGGATGTTGCCGCTGAAGCCGCGGGCCACGAAGGTGGGCCGGAGCGAGAAGATGAAGTCCATGCTATTGAGCGTCTCCTCGGGGATGCCGTTGGGCGACGAGTTCATCGTCTGCCCTTGCCAGGTGAGCGCACTCGCCTGCCCCGTCGTGAGACCGTAGTTGGCGTTGTTGTGCAGGACGAACGTCATCCGGTAATTGCTGCGCACCGCATGCACCAGGTGACCCACCCCTTCCGAGAAACTCGCCCCATCTCCGCCGAAGGCGATCACCGGTACTTTGGGATTGGCGAGCGCCGCGCCCGCCGCCAGAGGAATCACGCGGCCGTGGAGACCGTGGAAGCGGTACCCTCCGAGTTTGTCCGACATGTTCCCGTGGCATCCGACGTCGTAGCAGAGGAGCACCTGCCACGGCTGCAGGCCCAGGGTGACGAGGGCGCGCTTCGCCGCCGACCAGATGCCGTAATCCCCGCAGCCGTCGCACCACGTGCAGCGGTTGGGCGAGGAGAATGCCTGCATGGCGGAGCTGGAGAGGGAGAGAGGAATCTTCATGAAGAGAGAGCGGAGAGGAGCGCCATCTTCAGTTCATCGTAGAAGAACGGACGCCCGTCATACTTCAGGATCTTGCGGGACACTGCCCGCCCGGTCGCACGCAGGAGGAGCGAGCTGAATTGTCCCTCGTAGGTGCACTCCACGAGCACGATCTTCCGCGCCTTGGCGGCCAGCGCCTCGAAGAGCTCCGTCTTCAGCGGCCAGAGGTACTGGAAGTGCAGGTAGCCGATGTTCTTCCCCTTCAGTTCATCGCTCTCGAGGACGTCCTGGAGCACGCCTCTGTTGCTCCCCCAGCTCACCACGAGCGTCTCCGGCTCCTTCGGACCCGTGAAGAGGGGCTCGGGCAGCGCCGCCTTCAGTGCCACCCCCTTCTTCATCCTCTTCTCCACCTGGAGGCACGCGTTCTCCGCATCCTCGGAATCCGAACCATCCCCGCTATGCTCATCCCCCTGCGCGCAGTAGACCGCCGCCTCGCTCCCGGGGAGCCACCGCGGAGAGATGCCATCGGGAGCGGCGGGATCGTAGCGATCGGAGGACCGGAGCTTCTTCAAGCTGGCTGGTTCCGTGACGAGCCTGCCGCGCTTGAGCTTCGCGCGCGCCTGATCGAAAGGCTGCTGTGTGAAGAGCGCCTCCGCAAGCTGCTTGTCCGTCAGGACGATCACGGGAATCTGATACTCCTCCGCATAATTGAACGCTTCCGGCAGGAGATCGAAGGCATCCTGCGCGTCACTCGCCGCCATCACGAGGCGCGTGAACTCGCCATGCCCGCTCCCGATCGCCATGAGGAGATCCCCCTGCGCCGTCCAAGTGGGAAGAGCCGTCCCCGGACCCGGCCGCTGGGCGACAATGAAGACCGCGGGGGTCTCGGTGATGCCCGTGAGGGAGAGCGTCTCCGTCATGAGATCGAACCCCCCGCCCGCTGTCGCCGTGACGGCGCGCGTCCCCATGTGCATCGCCCCGACCGTCATCTGTGCCGCCGTGATCTCGTCCTCCGCCTGCTTCACCACCATGCCCGTTTCGTTCTGCATATTCGCGATGAAAGTGAGGAGGGGGCTGCTGGGCGTCATCGGGTAGCCGGCATACAGGCGACACCCCGCGTGGATGACCCCGAGGCCCATCGCCTGGCTCCCCGTGAGGAGGAGGTGATCTTTCCATGTGGGATCGGGCTGCGGGAGCGGGAGTGAGAGACCGGAGGCAATCTGCTCCTTCACGGCAAAGCCTTCCGAAATGCAGGCGAAGTTCAGCTCGAGGAGATCCTTCTTGTGTCCGAATTGCTCGCGCACGAGCTCGCGGAGCTGCTCCTCTTTCTGCCCGAGGAGCGACCACACCACCGCCGTAATGAGGACGTTGCCAAGGATCGGCTTGGCCTTCAGCTTCTGCAAAATGGCCTCCGTGGGGAGCTCGATGACGCGGATGCCCTGCTCCGTGACGTATGCCTGATCCTCCGGCCTCTTGAATTTCCACTGCGGCGTCTGATGGAGGAGGATGCCGCCCTTCCGGAGATCCCGGAGGTTCTTCCCGATGCCGTGATGATTGAACGTCACCACCACGTCGACCTGCGTCGTGGAGCTGCGCACCGGCTGCGCGCTGACATCGAGCTGGTAGCTGCTGTGCCCCCCCTTGATGAGTGACATGTACTCGCGGTATCCGAACACGCAGTAGCCGCTCCGCTTGAGCCCCTTCGCGCACATCTCGCCGACGGAGTTCACCCCCTGACCCTGCGCGCCGACTATCTTGAGAGATAAACGCATGTGCTTCACCGCTGAAAAAGAAAATGACATCCGAGAGTCATGGTGAGCGCAGTCGAACCATGACCCTGCGCGCCGACGATTTTGAGGGCGAGACGAGTCATGAGGCGAGAGTGGGAATCTTGGCGAGGAGCTTCTCCGCCCACTTTGCCACTTTTTCCTCCTGACCATAGGGCTCGTTCACGATCACAAGCGAATCGGCGACGGCGCCGCCGTGCTTCGTCACAAACTGCAGCAGGTGCTCCATGGCGCGCGCGGTGTAGTAGTAGCGGTCATCCCCGAGGGCAATGAGAGCACACGGTTTCTTCTGGAGATCGGCATCCTTCGCCCGCTCCTTGAGGAGTGCATGCATGCGCGGGTGGAGCTGCCCCTCTGTGCCGCCGGTGTTCCACGTGCCCGAAGCGAGGAGGAGCACGTCCCCGCGTAGGAGATCTTCCGGCTTCGCCGCCTCCGCATATTGTTTCTCAACCTTGAGCTTCGCCGCCTTCGCCCGGAGAGCGTCGATGAGAGCATCGACGACGTATTCCGTGTGGCCGGTGGACGTGGAGTAGATGATGTGGAGGGAAGCCACGCGTGTACGGGAGAGGGCTCCATTGTAGCGCCTCTCCGCCGGAACGGAGAAAAAAAATCCCGCTCAGTGGATGACTTCCTTGCAGGAGGAGTAGGGCCGCGAGTAGGCTGACCGATGTTATGAAGCTCAATGCCCTCTTTCACCGGATCGTCGAACACGGAATCGATGCTGATCCGCGTGGTCGGAAAGCCGTCGAGAAGCTCCTCAAGAAGACGAAGGAGCGTGGCGCGAAGCTCGAGGGCATGGAGAAGGAACTCTTCGACACCGAGCGCACCTGGAACCCCTTCGCCGACAGCCGCATCATCTGCGGCACGGGAGAGGAGGAGCTGAAGACGCTCGCCGTCGGCGTGGACATCGAGACCCCGGAACTCCTCCTCATCGATTACCTGCGCAGCAAGGGACAGAAGATCGATGCCGTCATGCTCCACCACCCTGAAGGACGTGCGCTGGCTGACCTCGACAAGGTGATGGACCTGCAGATCGATTTGCTCTGCGGCGTGGGCGTGCCAGAGAACCATAGCGAGGCCATGCTTCGCCCACGCGTCGAGCGCGTCTGGCGCGCCGTGCACGCCGACAACCTCTTCCGCACCGAGCGCGCAGCGGAGTGGTTGAAAATCCCCGCTTTCAACTGCCACACGCCGTCGGACAACCTCGTCTGGGAGCTTGTGGAGAAGACGATCTGCAAGAAGCCGTACGACGACTTGGGTGGGATCCTCAACGCGCTCCTCGAAATTCCGGAGTACAAATGGTACGCGAAGAAGGGTAACCCGCCGATCATTGTGAATGGAGGGAAGGGCAACCGCCCGGGCAAAGTGGTGGCGACGGAATTCACGGGCGGCACGAACGGCCCCGAGGAATTCCTCGAAGCGCAATCGCGCGCCGGCGTGGGCACCATCCTCTCCATGCACGTCACCGAGAAAACCTTCGAGGAGGCGAAGAAGCACCACGTGAACATGATCCAGTGCAGCCACATGGCTTCGGATGTCATCGGCTTGAACCTCATGCTGGACAAGCTCTCCAAGGAAGAGAAGAGCCTTCACACCGTGGAGCTCGCCGGCTTCATCCGGGTGAAGAGAGGAAAGTGAGTTGCTTCCCAAGAATTTTCGCGTACCATGTGGCGGCATTTTTAGATGTCAAGCAGGCAGAAGTCCGCTTCCTCCTGCGACAATATCCCCCCTACTCATGAGAACGAACAATCAAGAAATTCAGCAGCAACTCGATATGCTCGACACGGCAGTCGGGGATGCAAGAGCAGACGTACGCGTCCTGCAGCATCATGATTTCGATCCTCGTTCCTTCGAGCAGCAGCAAATGCTCGACCGCGCAGCTGTCGCCGACATCCTGGCGCAGAGGAGCTAGACCACCCAGCAGTATCCCCTCCGTTTTCTCCCTCATCGGCCAGTCATGGGAGTTCCTCCGTAAGCAGCCCGCCCTCGGGAGCGTCCTCCTGTGGCTCATCATCCTCCCCATGGCCGTCCTCGCGGCATTCACCACCCTCCTCACCCCGCGCGAGGAGCGGCTCATGACTTCGTTCCTCGGCATTGTCCCCCTCTCCGCTCCCGTCAATTTCCTCTTCCTCGTGCTCCAGATCGTCCTCGTGCTCATCGTCACGTGGGGAATCGCGTGCGTGATCCTTGTGGGCAAGCGCCTCATAGCATCACGAGCGGGCCGCGCACGCACTTCCTTCCGGACTGTGCGCTCCAAGGGAGCCACGTACATTGTCCCGCTCTTCCTCACGAGCATCCTCCGCGACTGCTTCGCCTTCTTTTGGGCAATCCTCTTCGTCATCCCCGGCATCGTCTACTCGCTGCGCACCGCGTTCTACCCGGTGATCATTATTGCGGAGGGACGCTCCTACCGTGCAGCCCTGCGACGCAGCAGGCAGGTGGCGATGGGACGGACGTGGACCGTCCTCCGGAAGCTCCTCGGCCTCGCCCTCCTGCTCTTCGTGCCCCCGACTCTCCTCCTCCTGCCCCTCCGGGAACTCGCGGCCTCCGCGGATCTCCCCCTCCTCATCCTCCTCGATGTCCTCGAGGCAGGCCTGAACGGCCTCGCGACTGTCCTCTTCACCCTCTCACTCGTCCTCCTGTACGGCGAATTCTTACGGAGTTCGAATATCTAGCAATTGACTCTCTGAGGCATCCCGCGCACGCTACGGGGCAAGTTTCCCCGTGGCACCATGATCTTCTCTCACCCCATGATCCTGAGAAAAGTTTTCTGCATCGGCAGCGCCGTGCTGGTGGCTGCCATCATCGCGCAGATCCTGCCGCGGGAACTTCTGGAGAACGTGCCGATGATACGCGCGGCGCTCTTCATCCATGGACTCG
Source organism: Candidatus Peribacteraceae bacterium (assembly GCA_028717505.1). GTDB lineage: Bacteria > Patescibacteriota > Gracilibacteria > Peribacterales > Peribacteraceae > JAQUNQ01. The sequence goes on along the minus strand of JAQUNQ010000014.1, from coordinate 916 downwards.
TGCTCGGTTTCTTCCTCACGCTCGCGGGCCCCTTCAACCGTCTGCCTCTGTGGGATCTCCGCTTTCACCCCATCCTGCGCGGCGGGCTCATGGCGGCCTTCGTCCACCTCGACTTCACCATCTACACATGGATGGATCCACCGGTTTTCTGGCGGACCATCGTTTTTGCCGCGATCTTCGGCGCCATCATCGATACCATCGCCACCCAACTCTTCGGGGACGGGAAGAAACTTCTCCGGGATCTCTCGAAATGAAGCTCCCCGGCTGATGCCTGGACGCCTCTCAGATATGTCTCTGGCGAAGGTTCATGCCGCAGCCTTGATCACCGCCTCGAACGCCTTCGGCTCGTGAATGGCGAGCTCGCTCAGGGCTTTGCGATCGAGGACGATCTTGTGCTGCTTCAACGCCTTGATGAAGGTCGAGTACTTGAGACCGCGCTCGCGGAGCGCCGCATTCAGACGCATGATCCAGAGCGAGCGGAACTCGCGCTTCTTCCTCCGGCGATGGCGGTACGCGGGCTGTCCCGCCTTCATCACGGCTTCGTTCGCCTTGGCGAAAGTCGTGCTCCGCATGCCGCGGTACCCGCGCGCAAGCTTGCGGATCTTCTGATGACGACGATGCCGGACAATGCCTCGCTTGACGCGCATGGGAGGAAAGAAGGAGAGGATGTGTCATGGTGAGCGCTGTCGAACCATGACGCGCATGCTCTAGAGGTAGGGAAGGAGAGAACGCAGGTTCTGCTGATTGGACCCGAGGGGCACGAGCGTCCGCGGGAGGCGCTTCTGGCGCCTGCTCTTCTGCTGCAGGAGATGACTGCGCCCGCGGCGCTTGCAGGCAAAACGCCCGCTACCCGTCCGACGGATGCGCTTCTTGGCGCCGCTGTGTGACTTCTGCTTGGGCACAGGAAAAACGAGAA
>JAQUNQ010000013.1 GCA_028717505.1 Candidatus Peribacteraceae bacterium | reverse complement strand
ACCGCGAGTATTACAAAATCTAAGGAACTGCGGGATTAATCGAGCAACCGCACCCACGCTTCAACATCCACCCCCTGGACTCTTGAGAATCCTCCCGCTGCAGGGTCGAAGTTCTCGCAGGGGGAGAGGCAGATAACTGCGCGCGCCTCCGTGACGTGGTTGGACGTGAATCGCAGAACGGGGCTCGCACTCTCATACTGCCACTCATGACCGAACGGTCCCGCAATGAGCACATTTCCACGAGAGAGATATGGACCACCCTGCAGTTGCTGCATAGTTGATCGTGCCAGTGAGGGAGAAGCGGCAATCGGAAGAGCGAAGCTCAGGGAGAGCGCGACGAGCAGAGTCACAGCGCCAAGCAGGAACGGGCGCCGGAGCACGGAAGGCGCGGCAGCGATCCCCGCAAGAAAGAGAGGGAGGAAGAGGACAGGGTAGTACCCACGGTACGAGAGGAAGACGTAGGCGCAGAGGAGGAGGAGACTCCCAAGAAGCGCCCACTGCCGTGCGCGGAGCAGGCACCACGTCCCGAGGAGGCTCGCGACGATGCCGCCCCCGATTGCCCAGAGAACCACGACTCCCTTCAGGGACTGCAGTACCGTCGCTCCCCCCGATGCATTCTGTACGCCGGCGCTCACCATGCTTGCAGGGATGAGTGGATTGGTGAGCGTATAGAGAACAAGGAGGAGAAGAGGGGCACCGAAGAGGAGCGCCTTCGTCCACGGTGACATGCGCATCCTCCAGAACAACAGGAACACCACGGGAAGGAAGAGGAGGATCTGATAGGCCATGAAGAGCGACGCGAGCCACAGGAGCGCGATCCAGCCGGCAAAGCGCTCAGGGGATTCCACGCGGAGGAGGAGCCAACTGAAGAGGAGCGCCTGGAGAGCGGTGAGCGGAGCCATGAGAATGGCGCCGGCCTGCAGGAACATCCCCGCGGAGGAAAGCCAGAGGAGTGCAAGGACCAAGCGGCCCTGCCGGTGCTCCCGCGGAAGGAAAGCCACGACAAGCCAGAGAGCTTGAACGAGGAGTGTCGCGAAAACGACCCGCCAGAAGATCTCCTGCTGCGCGAATCCATCAGTCAGACCCAGCACCCACCGCACGAGTGGCGGATGGGGATAGGGAATGTCGAGGAGATACTTCGCTTCGTCCGTCGAAACGCCGTGGAGAGATTGAAGGAAAGCGAGGAAAACCGCATACACCTCGAGCCCGACGAACGTTAGAAACCTGCGCATGAGAACGTATGATCAAATGTCGTGAGATTCACGATCACGCAGCGCGGCGCATCGGCTCCGCGCACATGCGACTGATAGAGGAGATAGGCACGCTGCTGATCTACGCGCCGGAGCGAGAGATCCGAGAGGAGCCACCCCTCTTCGCCGCTCACCTGCTCCAATGCGTCCCGGACGCGCACGCGCGTCTCCGCGTCCAGGTAGAGGAGACGCAGATTCCACGCACGCGGAACGAGGATGGATGCCCCGAGGAGGAGCAGGGAAACGAAGAGCACCCCCGCAAGAAAGGAGCAGCGCTCCCAGAGGAGCGCAACAATGGAACGCAGGAAGGCGACCTCGACGCCGAGCGACAGCTTGCTCTCCCCCTTCAGACGCGGAGCGAATGTGTACGGAATCTCGTCGACGGAAGTGCCGCGCGGCAGGCGGACGAGGAGATCGAAGAGGATTTTGAAACCACGGGGAGAAAGTCCGAGAGCAATGCGCTCGAAGAGCGCACGATCGATGGCGAAGAAGCCGCTCAGGGGATCGCGGGCGGGGAGACTGCAGAGATGCACGACTGTCCGCGTCGCGACGCGGCTGAGGAGCTTGCGACGCTCATTCCACTGTCCGGTGCCTCCTCCGGGGATGTAGCGGGAGGCGATGGCCACGCCCTTCCGTGCCCGCACCGACTCATACAACTTCCGCAACAGGGAAGCATCATGCTGCCCATCGGCATCCATGACCGCCAACACGTCCCCGCGCGCCGCGCGGAACCCCGTCACGACTGCCGAGGAGAGACCGCGCTCCCCGCGCCGGCGGATGATCTTAAGAGCGGGAAATTCCCTGGAGAGCTCCTGCGCGCGCCGCCACGTCCCATCCGGCGAGTCGTCATCCACCACGAGAACCTCATGCGTGATGCCCGCGAGCGCCTCCTCGATCTTCGGCAGGAGAAGCGGCAGGTTCTCCGCTTCGTTGTAGGTGGGTAGCACGAGGGACAACATCACCCATTAGCCTATGGAAGAGTGAAGAAAAACGCTACCATCTCGATGATGAAAATTCTCGTCACCGGATCATCGGGCACCATCGGCACGCGGCTCTGCGAGAAGCTCATCGAGCAGGGGCACACAGTGACCGGCATCGACTGGAAGCCAAATAAATGGCAGCCTGCGATCGAAAAAATCACCACGCACATCGATCTGCGCAACGAGAAGGCGCTGAAGGAACAAGGTGCGAACATCAAAGCAGATGTCGTCGTGCACCTCGCAGCCAACGCGCGCGTCTACGAGCTCGTGGAGCATCCGGAGATGGCGCGCGACAACTTCCTCACCACCTTCCACATGCTCGAGTGGGCGCGGATGAACGGCGCGAAGCGGTTCATCTTCGCTTCCTCGCGTGAGACGTACGGCAACATCCACGTCGATCGCTATACCGAGGACCTCGTGCGCGTGGAGAACTGCGAGAGTCCCTATACAGCCAGTAAAATCGGAGGGGAGGCACTCGTGGAGTCATACCGCCGCTGCTACGGATTGGGGACGACCATCGTCCGCTTCTCCAATGTCTACGGTATGTACGACGATTCTGAGCGCGTGGTCCCCCTTTTCATCCGCCGTGCCCGGAAGAATGAGCCGCTCACGATCTTCGGCAAGGAGAAGTGCCTCGATTTCACATACATCGACGACACCGTGGCAGCGGTGATGCTCCTCCTCCAGAAAACCGATGGAGTACAGGGGGAAACATTCAACATTGCCTTTGGCGAGGCACACACGATCGTGGAACTCGCGAACCTCATCCGCACACTCCTCAAGAGCACTTCCACTGTCACCATCCAGCCCTCCCGCACCGGCGAGGTGACGCGCTACACGGCGGACATCTCCAAGGCACGGAAAAAACTGGGCTATGACCCAAAGGTCCCCTTCGTGGAGGGGGTGAAGAAGGCAGTGGAGTGGTATGCGGCGCATTGAGCGGAGATAATTTTTGACATATTTAAAAAAAATTTTAGAATGTTATTCATGAGAGACGTCCTACGAGGCGACCAGTTCGGCATCTCTGATTGTTGGGGGGCGGGGGATCCGTCGGGATTCGAGACGGTTGGCTTTCCGGATGCAGATGTAGAACATCTCTGTGATCTCACCCATCGCATGTTGGAGGAGATACTCTCTCTCGCACCACCATCGCTCAAGGCCGCAGCGAGCGCACGCCTCGTTCCGCTCAGAATCTATGCAATGCGCGGCAAGGTTCTCGGGCGCCTGTCCTACACCTGGCCAAACAATACCCTCCAATGGGAACACACGCCGATGGGACTTCGACGTCGGAGTGACACCATGCCGCTCTGCGAGATCCAAGGTCTCCTGCTGAAAACTACATTGGACAAAGTGAGGAACGAAGACCCTGCACTGCTGAGTGTGCTCTTCCATGAAATTCTCCACGGGATCATCGGTGATGGGGTGGTTTCCTCGGGTGTTTTCAATGATGCCGTTGCGATGCAAATACAGAAGAGACATCGTCCATGGCCAAATTCCTACCTCACAAACATCCCTTGGATGCCTGCGAAGTTCCGTGGAACAACCGGATTCCGTGCACAGGAATTTGGCAATATCCGGCATTCAAGAAACTCCAATCACGCTTGGCACATCACAATGACACATGTCCTGAATGACATTCCTTCTGAGGCCATCTGGCAAATATGTTCTTCGCTCACCCAACGTGCACACACCGCGATCACAACGCCGCAAGGATCGCGTTACTACCATCCGCAGTGGTCACACATCGTCGACGCAGTCACCGGAGAACTTGGAGCGGAAAGGGGCGGCGCTCTCCTGGAAGCCCTCCCCTTCCAACCACTTCAAAACGGTAAACACACCCTCCATCTTCCTGCAGAGACTGATCCCGGCAGAACATTCTCGTTCACCGCAGAGGAAAATCCGCACTATAGTGTGTACGACGGCACTGGGGGGTGCGACTCGACAGCATTCAACTGCAGGGATATCTAATGTTGTCCCTTGTGTTCCTCGTGATACACCATCTCGATGTTCACTTCCCAGATATTCAGATCATCCTCCCGCCCCTCGAGAATGTTGTCCACCGCGTGCATCGCCGTGAGCATGCTGTGATCCTGGTTGTTGTAGCGGTGCATGCCGTTGCGGCCGATGAGGAAGAGATTGGAGATCTGCCGGACGTAATCGCGCACCACAGGGAGCTGTTCGTAGCTGCCGAAGTACGCGGGGTAGGCCTTGGGCATCCGCAGCACGCATGCATCCAGCACATCCTCGCGACGGAGGAAGTGGATCTTCTCCATCTCATTGATCCCGAAGTCGATGAGCTCGCGGTCCGGCTTGATCCAGAGATCCCCCCCCTCGTTCACGAAGTACTCGAGCCCGATCCATGCCGTATGTTTGCGATCCGCCACGAGGTAGGGGCTCCAGTTATTGAAGATCTGCACGCGCCCCACGCGGACCCCTGCCTCCTGGATATAAATCCAGTTATCCGGCACCGAGGCTTCGATCTTCCGCCCATCCTGTACATGAAGTTTCTTGAGCAGTAACCCCACAGTGAGGAAATCGCGGTATGGGAGACCCTCCGCCACCTCCACCACGCGGGCAGGCGGATGTGGCGTCATCATGCCGATGAGATGTTTGATCGGCATGGAGGAGAAGAAGTAGTCACAGGGCAGGATTTCCTCCTCGCCGGTTTCCGTATTTTCCAGGGTGACGGAGGTGACGCGCTCGCCCGTGAGATGCACGCCGGAAACGCGTGTGCGCATGCGGAGATCTCCCCCGCATGCCTGCACCTGCTCTGCCACGGTCTCCCACATCTGCCCGGGACCGAACTTGGGGTAGAAGAAGCGCGTGATGAGCGTCGTCTCGCGCTCTTCTTGCATCTTTTTAAAATCGCTCGAGAGGAGATCCTTCACCGCATGGACGATGGCGCGCCGCAGGGAGAGGCCCTTCACCCGCTGCGCCCCCCAGTCCGAACGGATCTGGCTGCAGGGGATTCCCCACACTTTCTCCGTATAATCCTTGAAGAAGGTCTCATACAGGCGCTTCCCGAAACGATTGATGAAGAAGGCATCCAGATAGGTTTCATCCCGGATCTGGAAGAGGTGCGCTTTGATGTAGCTCAATCCAATGAGGAACGTGTTGAAAATTCCAAGACGCAGCGCCACCGTGAGAGTGATGGCAATCGGGTAGGGGAAGAAGTGCCGACGGTGGTAGATGCGACTCAGGCGCGGCCGTTGGAGCATCACTTGATGATCGCGCTCGGGATCGGGGGCGGGGAATACCGCCCTCACCCCCGTCCCCTCTCCCATCTGATGGGAGAGGGGTGCTCCGGAGGAGCGGGGTGAGGGAACGCACGCCGGACACAGATATTCCACGATCGCCTCCGCCGCATAGTCGATTTCGTGCTTCTTCTCAACGGTATCCGCAGCGGGCTTCCCCTGCAGGGGGAGGATATTGAACCACCAGTCCATCACGCGCCTGCTCTTGGAGAAGAAGCGGTGACCCCCGAGGTCAATGCGGTTCCCCTTGTAGTTGTATGTCTGCGCGATTCCTCCGATGGCATCCGTGACCTCGCAGACAACCGGCACGATGTCCGTGCGCTTAAGGAGCTCGTAGGCTGCAGTGAGGCCCGCAGGTCCCGCGCCAGCGATGACGGCAACCTTCGCCATGACCGGCCTACTCTACGGTAGGAAAGCATCAGAGAGAATAAAAAAACCACGGGACAGGAGTATTCCTGTCATGGATGAGATTACTTGCGAAACACGAACACCTTTCTCGCCCCGAAGTTCCAGAAGAGAACGATCGCCGTCGCAATGATCTTCGCAGTGATTTCTCCCAAATCGAAGAAATCTACCATCCCGTACAGCAGCAGCTCCGTCCACAGGAGCCCCAGCATCGTGATGACGAAGGTCGCGGCCACTTCCCGCACGAAATTCTTGCTGCTCTCGAATACCCAGAGAATGGAGAAGAGATAATTCCAGATGAAGCCTATGCAATACGCACCCAACTGCGCGAGGAGGTAGTGCGTATCGAGAGAGAGAAGAGTGACATAGACGCAAAAATCCACCACAGCCGAGGAGCCGCCCACGAAGAAGTAGCGGAAGAACTGGATGCGCGTGCCGCGCGCAGGCCCGAAGACCCAGTGTTCGTAGCGGAACCCGCGGAAGAAGGACCGGATCGCCGTCCAGATGCGCGGAGCAGAGAAGAGAATCCAGAAGAGACACAGAGCATCCACGACCGCCGGCACCACGAAGATGGCAGGCGTGAGCTGGAAGGAAGAACGAAACTCCCGGTAGAAGTAGAACCACTGGAAGTGCAGTGTAAGGAGGACGAAGGGGATCCAGAGCGGATGTTTCCGGAGAACGGGCAGCGCAGCGAGAATGAGGAGGAGGACACCCGCCTCCATGTAGAAATGATCCATGTGATCGAGCGGCACATTGAGCACGATGCCGCCGACGGCTCCGAGGAGGAGAGCGATGGGCACCCACTTATTCTGGAAGAACATGCTGGGAGTGAGCAGGGCGAAGAGCCCGAGGAAGATGAGAATAGGCGTGGTGTGGAGCATGTTGCCTGCACCGGTGAGGCAGGGATCGGGATAGAAGTAGTTGTGCACGGAGAAGAGCATCTGGAAGGCATGTGTGGCATTGAGGAACAGGCGCTCCCATCCCAACCAGAGCCCGGCAAGACCGATGTCCGTATGCACACCCATGTACACCTGCTGGATCGTGAGGTACTGCCAGAGCACGTACAGAGCCGGCAGTCCGAGGGCGATGACGAGCCACCCGGCGCGACGCAGCAGAGACTTGCCCGGAGCGAGCACGAGGAGGAGTGGGATGAGCGCCACAGCAAACGGCTTGGTGAGAATGGCGAGCGCCAATGACAGGCCGGCCAGCATCGGCAGGCGACGGATGAGAATGAGCGAGAGCAGCATGAGCCCCCAGTACGCCGGCCCCGTCCACCCGCGGAACGCCACGAAGGAGATGAAGGGCATCATGGCGAGGATGACGGCGAGGAGAATGCCGTCCCTATTGCTCCGGTAGAGTGCACGGCCCGCGAGGAAGCCGAGGAGCGGGAGGAGGCAGGCCCAGACAAGCAAGACGTGAATCTGCGCGACAGGCGAAGCTGAGAGCCAGAACCACGGCACCGCAAAAAGATCCGACCCGTGGAAACCCGGAATGGAGAGATCCACCCTCCCCCGCGCGAGGGACGCGACGAACGCCTGATAGTAGCCGAAGTCGCCTTCGGGGAAGGAATGCCCGCCCGTGAGACCGAGTGCCACGGCTACGGTGAGCACGAGGACGATCCCGAGCGAACCGAGGAGAGATGTTTTGGCAGAGGACATTGGCATGAGCGTATCATGAGAATCTCCGGGGAATCTACCATCCTCTGCGATAAAGCTGCTAGACTCCCCGCCATGAAAAAACCGGTGATCTGCGTCGTCGGCCTGGGATATGTAGGTCTACCGCTCGCGCATGCGTTCGCACGGAAAGGCTTCGACGTCATCGGCTATGATATCAATGAGCGCCGCATCGGCGAGCTGAAAGAGGGCACGGATCGCACGTGCGAGCTCTCCCCTGAGCAACTCAGAGAGGTCTCCATTCGCTTTACCACAGATCCCAAGACCATTGGAGAGGCGGATATCGTCATCCTGGCCATCCCCACGCCGATCGATGAAAAAAACAACCCAGATCTCTCCCCAGTGGAGGGAGCCAGTCGCACGGTGGGGAAGCACATGAAAAAAGGCGCAATTATCGTCTACGAATCCACGGTCTGGCCCGGGACGACGGAGGAAATCTGCGGCCCCATCCTGGAGAAGGAATCCGGCATGAAGTGCGGCACGGACTTCACGCTGGGATATTCACCAGAGCGCGTGAACCCGGGGGACAAGGAGCACACGATCACGAAGATCAAGAAAATCGTTTCGGGGCAGGACGAGAAAACCCTCCGCGCGCTCGCCGACCTGTACGGCGCGGTTATCGAGGCGGGCATCCACCGCGCTCCGAGTATCAAGGTGGCGGAGATGGCCAAGGCGATCGAGAATGCGCAGCGCGACCTCAATATCGCCTTCGTGAACGAGATTGCTCTCCTCTGCCATCGCGTCGGCATTCAGACGAAAGATGTCCTGGGGGCCGCGAAGACCAAGTGGAACTTCCTGCCGTTTCTGCCGGGCCTCGTGGGCGGCCACTGCATCGGCGTGGACCCCTACTACCTCGTGGAGAAGGCACGCCGGCTCGGCATGGAAACGCAGGTGATCACGGCGGGGCGCGCCCTCAACGACTCCATGAGCAAGCACGTGGCTGAGGCAGTCGTAGCCGCCCTGAAGGGAGCAAAGAGCCCCCGCGTGCTCGTGCTCGGCCTCACTTTCAAGGAGAACATCCCCGACACGCGAAACTCCAAATCGAAGGATGTCGTGAAGCATCTGGAGAAGCTCGGCTGCACGGTGGAAGTGCACGACCCCTTCGCCGCGCCGGAGTACCTCGCGCAGAAGAAGCTGAAGGCGGGCTCGCTCGCGAGCGGCCCCTTCGATGCCGTCCTCCTGCTGGTCCCGCACCGCGAGTACCTTGCAGATCCGCAGATGCTCGCAAAGGCCATCAAACCGGGCGGCGTACTCTTCGACCTCAAGACCGTCCTCCCGGAAGCGCTCTCACAGAGCGACCGTTTCACGTACCTTGCGCTCTGAGCCGGAGGCGGATGGCAGGCGAACCCCGAGCAGCTCGCAGTCGGCTGTGAGCATGATGTCCACAAGTTCGGAGAGCGTCGTGTGTGGGTGCCAGCCGAGATTTTTGCGCGCCTTGGAGGCATCGCCGATGAGGTGATCCACCTCGGCGGGGCGGTAGTAGCGCGGGTGGACCGCGACGATCGTGCGGCCCGTCGTGCGGTCGACGTAGGTCTCGTTGGCGCCCGTTCCGGCATGCACGTAGGTGATGCCCGCACGGCGGAGTGCAAGCTCCAGGAACTCCCGGACCGAGGCGGATGTGCCCGTGGCCAGCACGTAGTCATCCGGCTCTGGCTGCTGGAGCATCAGCCACATGCCCTCCACGTACTCCTTGGCATATCCCCAGTCACGCTTGGCATCCAGATTGCCGAGGTAGAGGCACTTCTGCTTCCCCGCAAGGATGTTCGCGATGCTCAGGGTGATCTTGCGCGTGACGAAGTTCTCGCCGCGCCGGGGTGACTCGTGATTGAAGAGAATGCCGTTCACCGCATACATGCCGTAGCTCTCGCGGTAGTTCCGCGTGAGGTAGAACGCGTACGCCTTGGCACACCCATAGGGACTGCGGGGATAGAAGGGCGTGTCTTCCCCCTGCGGCGCCGCTGACGCCTTGCCGTAGAGTTCGCTCGAGCTCGCCTGGTAGAAGCGCACGGAGAGGCCGCTCGTGCGGATGGCCTCGAGCAGGCGCGTGGTCCCGATCCCCGTGATGTCGCCGGTGTACTCGGGAATGTCGAAGCTCACGGCGACGTGGCTCTGCGCGGCAAGGTTGTAGACCTCGTCGGGCTTCGTGAGCATGAGGACGCGCAGGAGGGAATTCGAGTCGCCGAGGTCGCCGTAGTGGAGCACGAAATTGGGCTCATCTTTCGCAACGTCAGAGAAGAGATGATCGATCCGGCCGCGGTTGAAGGTGGAGGCCCGCCGCACGAGGCCGTGGACGATGTACCCCTTGGAGAGGAGGAGCTCGGCGAGGTAGGAGCCGTCCTGTCCCGTGACGCCGGTGATCAATGCGCGTTTCGCTGGCATGGGAGACATCTTACGGAATGATAACAAAACTATACATACACAACGAACTTATAGACGAAAAAATTCCAGAGCACCACGGGCGCTATAGCCACGAATTTTGCGGGCCGGGGGTCCATTCCGAGGAAATCAACGAGCACGTAGAGGAAGCCGGTGATGAAGGTCAGATTGGCCATGTCCACGAAGAAGAAGCGCCAGAGGTGATGCAGGAAGAGCTGCCGCTTCTGGAAGACCATGTACTTGTTGAGGAGGAAAGTCGTGAAGAAACCAACCACCCCGCTCACCACCGAGGCGGCGATGTACCACATGCCCAAATACAGGAGGAGAAAGTACGAGCCGATGTCGGCGACGGCCGCAACGCACCCGCTCATGAAGTAGAGCGAAAACTTGAAGAGATGGGGCAGGAACCGGCGGAACATCGCGCGGAGCATACGCTTTTCCCGCCGTTCTGGCATGGAAGAAGGGGAAGGAAACAGATGCTGCGAAGAAAGGTGCAGCCTATACTTCGCGCGATGGATGACATCCTCCGCATCGAAAAGGATGGAACGCTGTACGCGCTGATCTTCCCGCAGGATCTCGCGGTGAAGGACGATGTGCGATTCGTCACGCAGGCGGAAGACGGACTCCAGGTGGGCTTCTTCGAGCGGCCGGCCGGCTACGAAGCCCCCGTGCACCGGCATCGCCCGCGCTCCGTCGATCTCCCCTCCATCGCGGAATTCCTCCGCATCGAGGAGGGCAGGGTGTCCGTCACCGTCTTCGATGATATCTGGCAGGTCGTCGGGGAGCGGACAGTGGAGAAAGGCCAGTGCATCCTCTTCCTCCGCGGAGGACACGCACTGAAGATGCTCGTCCCCACGCGCATCATGGAAGTGAAGCAGGGACCCTACCCCGGCAACGACAAAATTTTCCCTGACGCATGAGTGCCTCCCCTGTCATCCCCGTCAATGAACCCGTCATCACCCCCGAGGCGAAGCAGTACGTGATGGAGGCGCTCGAGAGTGGATGGGTTTCCTCGGCCGGCCCCTTCCTCCAAAAATTCGAAGAGGGCTTCGCACGCGCTATCGGCGTGAAGCATGCCACCCTCACGACGAGCGGAACCACCGCCCTGCACCTCGCACTCGTCTCCCTCGGCGTCGGCCCGGGAGACGAAGTAATCGTCCCAGACTTCACGATGATCGCCACGGTCTTCGCCGTGATGTACACGGGTGCCACCCCCGTGTTCGTAGATGTCGACCCGGAGACGTACAACATCGACCCCGCAAAGCTCGCGGCAAAGATCACCGCACGCACGAAAGTGATCGTCCCCGTGCACCTCTTCGGTCACAGCTGCGACATGGACCCCATTCTCGCCCTTGCGCGGGAGAGGCACATCGCCGTGCTCGAGGACGCAGCGGAGGCGCACGGCGCGACGTACAAGGGGAAAACCTGCGGGTCCTTCGGCACGATGAGTGCCTTCAGCTTCTACGGCAACAAGATCATCACGACCGGAGAAGGCGGCATGCTCTGCACGAACGATGATGCCCTCGCGGAGCGCATGCGCTCCCTGAAGGACCTCTCCCACTCCCCCAAGCAGCGCTTCCTTCACGAGCAGGTCGGCTTCAACTACCGCGTGACCAATCTGCAGGCCGCTCTGGGGCTGGGACAACTGGAGCACATCGAAGAATTCCTGGGAAAGAAGCGCGCGATGACCGCCGGCTACCACCGGCAGCTGCAGGGCATCCCCGGGCTGCACCTCCCTGTCACCAAGGAGTATGCGGGCAATGTCTTCTGGATGTACGCCGTGCGCGTGGACCGCACATTCGGCATGACCCGCGATGCGCTGCGAGCGGCACTCAAGGAACGCGGCATCGACACGCGCGACTTCTTCCTGCCGTGCCACAGTCAGCCTGCCGTGGCGAAGCGCTTCCCCACGCAGGAGTCCTTCCCCGTCACGGAGCGTATCGCCACGGAGGGCTTCTACCTGCCTTCCGGCCTCGCCATCACCGACGAACAGATCACGCAGGTGTGCGATGCCATCCGCTCCCTCGCCCCGGCACGCTCCCCGCAGAGCAAATGACCTCGCGCCTCGTCTCCCTCCTCCTCCCCACCTACAACGAGGCCGAGAATATCGGCCCGCTCATCGAAGCCATCGATGCCACGGTGACCGTCCCGCACGAAATCCTCGTGGTGGATGATGACTCTCCCGATGGCACGTGGCAGCGCGTGGAGGAGATCGCACGCACAAACCCCCGCGTGCGTCTGGAACGCCGCAGGGCGGACCGCGGACTCACGAAGAGCCTCCAGCACGGCATCGACCTCGCACAGGAAGATGTCGTCGTCTGGATGGATTGTGATTTTTCCATGCCGCCTGCAGTGATCCCCGAGCTCCTCAGCAAAATCGCTGAAGGGTATGACATCGCCGTCGGCTCACGATTCGTCGCAGGGGGAAAGCAGAAGACAAGTGCGGAGACATCGAAAGATTCGCCGTTCGCCATCGTGCTCAGCACCATGGGCGGCTGGATCATGCGTCTCCTGCTCTTCCCATCTTTCCATGATTACACGAGCGGCTTCATCGCCGTCCGCAGGGAAGTGCTGCAACGCATCCGCCTGCATGGCGATTATGGCGAGTACTTCATCGATCTCATCGTCCGCGCGAAGCTCCTGAAGTTCCGCATCGCGGAAATTCCCTACGTCTGCGCGGAACGGCGGGCGGGAATGTCGAAGACCGCACCGACCGCCCCTCTCCTCCTCCGACGCTGCGCGCAATACGGAAGGCAAATCGTCCGCATGGAGTGGATACGACTGAAGCATCTCTTTGGTGCAACTATTTCTGATAACTGACCCCATGGACCTCCCCCAATTCGCCCTCCACGCGGCTCTCGAGGAACACCACTGGTGGTTCGCCGGGCGCCGCGCCATCCTCCGGGTCCTCCTCGAGGAGCTCCTCCCGCCCGACGGCACGCACCTGCTCATCGATGTGGGATGCGGCACCGGTGGGATCACAGCGGCCCTCTCCCCCGCGTACCGCTGCATCGGCATTGATCCCATCCCGGAGGCCATCGCGCAGGCGCAGCGCCGCTTCCCGACAAGCACGTACCGGGTGGGCTATGCGCCGAAGGACGTCCCCGAGATGCGTGAGGCGGACGGCGTGCTCCTCATGGATGTGCTCGAGCACCTTCCCGATGACTTCCGCGTGGTCTCGGAGATCCTCGCCGCCATGAAGCCGGGGGCACTCCTCTTCCTGATGGCACCGGCAGACCTCTCGCTCTGGGGGCAACATGATCGGGGCTTCAACCACGAACGCCGCTACGATCTCCCGCGCCTGCGGCGCCTATGGCAGGGGCTCCCCGTCGAGGAACTCCTCGCTTCCTCCTGCAACACACGACTGTACCCGCTTGCGAAAGCGGCGAGGGCCCTGAGCAGGATGATGGGACGATCGTGGGGAGGGGCCGACACCGACCTGTCTCTGCCGCCGCGCCCGCTCAATGCCCTCCTCACGAGGATCTTCGCGAGGGAAGCGAAGCGGCTCCTCGGTGTTCTGCGGGGAAAGGCCCGTCCCTACAGAAGAGGCATCAGCGTGTTTGCCGTCCTCCGGCGCGGCACGGGAGCCATCGAACCGCGCAATTTCCCGCCCGATCTCCCGCGCGACCCCACGCCGTGGCGGTAGAATGCCCTTCTCATGCTCTTCACCTCCTCTTGGGACGACGGCTACACACTCGACCTGACAGTCGCGGCGCTCCTGCGGAAGAACGGTCTCGCGGGAACGTTCTACGTCTGCCCGGCGCCACAGCATGACCGCTCCATGCTCACGGAGAAGCAGATTCTCACGCTAAGCGAATCCTTTGAAATCGGCGCGCACACCCTCACGCACAGCAAGCTCTCCTCTCTCACCGCCGCCGAAGCGCAGCAGGAAATCGCAGGGAGCAAAGCATGGGTCGAGCGGGTGACGGAAAAGCCGTGCACGATGTTCTGCTATCCCAAGGGGGATTTTGGCATCGGGGCGAAGACGATCGTGCGACAGGCGGGGTTCCGCGGGGCGCGAACGACCGAAGCGTGGCGCTGCTCGTTCACGGACCCGTACGCCCTGCCCGTGAGCCTGCAGGTGATGCCGTTCCCGCTGCGCAAATCCTTCTGGCCGCCCTGGAAAGTGCTCGACCCTCTCGGACCGCTCCGCGCGAATTGGATGGCACTCCAGAGAAACCGGGTCCCCCTGTCCGCGCGGATGAGCTGGCTCACGATGGCACGCGCCTTCTTCCAACGATCGCTGGAACAGAAATTTCCTTTCTTCCACCTCTACGGACACAGCCATGAAATCGAGCGCTTCGGTCTCTGGCACGAGCTCGCGGAATTC
This sequence comes from Candidatus Peribacteraceae bacterium, assembly GCA_028717505.1. Taxonomy (GTDB): domain Bacteria; phylum Patescibacteriota; class Gracilibacteria; order Peribacterales; family Peribacteraceae; genus JAQUNQ01. The sequence goes on along the minus strand of JAQUNQ010000013.1, from coordinate 1,829 downwards.
CTGGAGGAGATCAGGCGCTCTGGGGTGTCGTCCGTGACGAACGGAGCACTCGCCGCAGGGCGCGCGTGACCATGCTCTCCTTGCGGCCGTCGTAGAACGCGGCGAGATCACGCTGGTGCGCGCGGAGCCACTCGAGGAGCCGCGCGATGCCCTCGTGCACGCCCACCGTCGGCTTCCAGGAGAGATCGCGGAGCGCGGCGGAGTTGTCACTCACGAAGATCGGCTGATCGCCCGGACGCACCGGCGCGAAGGTCGATGTGAGGGTGAGACTGTGTTCGCGCGCGAGCAGGGAGAAGAACTCGAGGAGGGAGAGCGTATTCTCCGCGCCGCCCCCGAGGTTGAAGACCTTGCCTGCGACGTGATCGATGCGCTCGATGGCCCGCTCATAGCACGCGACGAGATCATCGACGTAGAGGAGATCGCGCACCTGCTTGCCGTCCCCGTAAATCTGCACGGGCCGCCCGAAGAGACCAGCAATGAGGAACCACGCCACCCACCCCTGATCCTCTATGCCCATCTGGTGCGGCCCATAGATGCATGACTGACGGAAAACCACCGTCTTCAGTCCGTAGATCCGCGCGTAGTCGCGCACGTACTGATCGGCCGCGCCCTTGCTGCACCCGTACGGCGAGTGAAAATCGAGCGGCTGCGCCTCGCTCACGCCTGTGCGACCACCGGTGAAGGCATAGCGCTGCGCCAGCTCCTGCACGGGCACATCCTCCAGGGCGCCATACACCTTGTTCGTGGACGCGTAGAGAAGGATCGGGCGCGCCGTGGAGAGACGAGCCGCCTCCAATACGTTGAAGGTGCCAAGTGCATTGCAGTCGAAGTCCGTCTGCGGATCGACGACCGACGTCGTCACGGCCACCTGCGCGGCGAGATGGAGGATGACATCCGTGTGCTCGGCGAGCTTGCGGAGTGCGTGGACGTCCCTTCGGGTGTCCCCCCGCACCACGGCAAAGCGCCCGTGGCAATCGTTCGTGAGCTTCTCGATGTTGTACTCCGTCCCCTTGCGCGAGAAATTGTCGAAGATCGTGACATCCCACCCCTGCGCGACAAAATGACGCACGGCGTTCACGCCGATGAATCCGGCCCCGCCAGTGACGAGCATCCTACGCACGAGCGGCACGATAGTGCGACTTGAAGCCTTCAGCAATAGAGGTCCAGTCGTTTTTTTTGGCATACTGACGCCCAGATTCACCCATGCGACGACGGAGATCGGCATCGTCCATGAGCCGCAAGAGACGATCGGCCACCCCCGGAATATCCCCGTCCGGCGCGATCAGTCCCGTCTCACCGTCCAGCACCGCATCGCGGACTCCGCCCGCATCCGTCGCAACGATCGGCTTGCCGCACGCGCTCGCCTCCAGGTACACGATGCCAAATCCCTCGAACTTGAGATCCACCACCTTGGGCGTGTGCACGTAGATGTCCGACGCCTGATAGTGACTCACCAGATCGTCACCGGACTTCCTGCCCGCGAATTCCACGTACGGTTCCAGCTGCAGTTCTTTCACGAGTGCTTCGAGTTGCGGCCGCCCGTTCCCCTCACCCACCAGAACATAACGCACGTCACGCCGCTTCTGCACCACGCGATGGAGCGCGCGCAGCGCGAGATCGTGCCCTTTGCGCCCCCAGAGTCCCCCGACCGTCAGCAAAACGATGTTCTCGCCGTACGTGCGGCGCAATTCCGCGGGATCCGTACTCCGCTGAAAGCGACCGAAGTTCACGCCGTTGTGCACCACCTCGATGCGATAGCGCTCCCCCGCATACTCCCCGATCATGCGCTTGGTGAACTGACTGGGGACGACGACGGAACGCGCCTGCCG
>JAQUNQ010000012.1 GCA_028717505.1 Candidatus Peribacteraceae bacterium | reverse complement strand
TCCAGGAGTACCTGAAGACCGGGCATCTCGCCGCATTGGATAAAGTGCTTGCTGCGCAGGGGGGCATCCCGCCTGCGCTCATGGAGGTGGAGGGACTCGGTCCCAAGCGCGCGCGTCAGCTCCAGATGGAACTCGGCATCCAGTCCGTCGCCGATCTCATCAAGGTGGCCGAAGGAGGAAAGCTCAATGGTCTTCCGGGTTTTTCGGAAACCATGCAGGCGAAGATTTTGGAGAATGCCAAGCGGGTCACGGAGCGGACGCGGCGGTTCCCACGGGCGGAGCTCGTGGATGACGTGGAGCGGCTGCTCAAGAAGATCCGCTCCGTCCCCGGCGTGGAGAAATGCGAGGCGGCCGGGTCATTCCGGCGCGAGAAGGAGACTGTGGGGGATATCGACGTGCTCGTGGTGACGAAGTCGGCGCAGAAAGTCAGCGATGCCATCGCGGAGCTGCCGATCGTCCGCGACGTCGTGGCGCACGGTGACAAGAAGCTCTCCTTCGACCTGCAGTCGGGGGTCCGTGTGGACATTCGCTTCGTCCGGCGCGACCAGTGGGGGGCGGCACTCCTCTACTTCACCGGCTCGAAGGAGCACAACATCACACTCCGCAAGCACGCCATCCAGCGCGGCTGGAAACTCAATGAGTACGGGCTCTTCGCGGGGGAAAAGATCATCGCCTCACGGGAAGAGAAGGACATCTACGATGCCCTTGATCTTCCTTTCTTTGATCCGACGAAGCGGACGGAGACACTCTGACTTTACTTCACCACGACACTGCCGAGCACCTTGTCGATGTCCGCGCGGCAGGGGCCGTCCAAGGCGGATTTCTCTCCGGCGAAGACGACGGAGTAGATCGTCCCCTTGCTCGTGAGGTAGCCACGCTGGGAGGAATTGATGGTCTGGCCCATGAGGGTGATCTCGGACTCGATGTGCGTGGTCTTGTCCGTAAATTCCTTGCTGACGAGTTTCACAGGGAGCTTCTGGAGCTGCTCGTCGAGCAAGCCCTGGACGTACGTCTCGAGTGTCTGTCCCTGCGGGAGCGTCCGTGCCGTCACGATGACGCCGCACTGGTCGTTCTTTACGGCGATCTTCACTTCGCCTGTCTCGCCCAATGTCGCAGCATCGAGGGCAGGCCAGCCGGGGGCCGTGATCTCAAAATCATCTGCCTTGAAGGATTGCTCCTGTGCTGCGGGAGTGGGAGTCGGTGTCGGGGCGGTTTCGGCAGGCTTCTGCTCACCACAGCCGGTCGTCGGCATGGGGGCCGAGGGATTGCCGTGCTTCACCCATTGGTTGTTATCGCAGATCCACGTGTCTTCTCCGTCTGCGAGAAGCCGAAACCCGACCACGGAGAGGCCGACGATGACGAGGAGTGCGACGATGAGGCCGAAGGAGGTCTTCGTATTCATGAAAGAGGGGGAATTTAGTAGGCATTCTCCCCGTGTCAGGGGGGTTTTTCAAATGGGAATTTGTGAGGGGTCTCGTAGCCAGTCGCGGCGAAGTCCGCAGACGGAGCCGGATGGCGGAGAGGGGGGGATTCGAACCCCCGAGACCCTATTCAGGTCTACTCGCTTTCCAAGCGAGCGCACTAGGCCACTATGCGACCTCTCCACGCGGAACACTCTAGCAAGTGCGAGTGCGCTGCGGAAGAAACTTCCCGTCAAACAATCCTCATTCCCGGAGCAGAGATGCCATCTGCTTCCCCCAGAGGCTCACGGCGATCGCGAAGGCCATCAGGGAGAGGGAGCTATTGGTGCTCCCGAAGGTGGACCCGCTCATGTCGAAGTGCACGCGGTAGACGCCGGCGAATGCCGCGACGCTTGCGAGGAAGAGGAGGAGACATACGAACCACTCGATGAGTGCGCGGATGCCTTGTGTGCTGGAATTCTTCGCCATGGAGGAGGGGGGAAGAGAGAGGTTTCTTCCGGAGAGGATAGCATGTTTGGTCTCATTGACAATTGCGCCTCGATCTCTTTCGCGATGTGGGAGGTAATTTCCTCCCGCTTCTTGCCGTGCTCCTGTATTCTGGCGTCATGAAGATCTCCCTGGAATGGCTCTCCGAGTTTGTGGATTTCACCGAGAAAGACCCGGCCAAGATCGCCGACCGCATCACGGCGTGCACGGCGGAGGTGGAGGAGATGGAGACGCAAGGGGCAGGTTTGCGGGAGTGCTGCGTGGGGAAGGTCCTCACCCTCTCGAAGCATCCGCATGCCGATCGTCTCGCGCTCTGCGATGTGCAAACGGATCGTGGGAAGAAGAGAGTGGTTTGTGGCGGGACGAATCTCCGGGTGGGCATGCGCGTCGCCTTCGCCCACGTGGGAGCACGGGTGCGGTGGCACGGCGAAGAGATGATGACGCTCGAGAAGACGAAGATCCGCGGGGAAGAGAGCGAGGGGATGATCTGCGCGGCCGAGGAGCTCGGGCTGGCATCGCTCTTTCCGGAGTGCACGGGCCACTCTGTCATTGATCTGGGTGACGGAGAGGCGGGTGTCGGCTCTCCCCTCGCTTCCTACCTGAAGCTCGGCGATACCGTCCTCCATGTCGACAACCATGCGATCACCCAGCGCCCGGATCTCTTCTCGCACATCGGCTTCGCGCGCGAGTGCGTGGCCTTGGGGCTCGCGCACTGGAAGAAGAAGCGTCCTCCCGTTCCGTCTCTCACGTACCCGCGGACCCCCCCGCCATTCTCCATTGAGGTGACGGAGCGTCCGCTCGTGCCGCGCTACTGCGCGTGCACCCTCGCGATCGACGGTCTCGGGACGACGCCGGACTGGATGAAGCGGCGCCTCGAGGCGACAGGATGGCGCAGCATCAATCTTCCCATCGACATCACTAACTACGTGATGATGGAAACGGGCATGCCGCTCCACAGCTTCGACGCAGCCGATATCCACGGGTCGGTGCGGATGCGCCGCGCGCGGAAGGGGGAGCGGATCCGGACCCTCGACGAGGTGGATCGTGAGCTGAGCGAGGGGGCGCTCATCATGGAGGACGAGAAGGGGATCTTCGATCTTCTCGGAATCATGGGGGGACTGCGCGGTTCCACGAAGGATTCCACGCGTTCCATCTGGCTGCACAGCGCCGTCGTGGATGCGGTGAATACGCGGCGCACGGTGATTGCGATGGGGCATCGCACCGATGCGGCGACGATCTACGAGAAGGGCGTGCCGCATGTTGCAGCCGAACAGGGGCTACGGCGCGCACTGGAGCTCTTCCTTGTGCTCGTCCCGGGTGCGCGCATCACCTCGAAGTGTGTCTCGTGGGGAAAAGACGGCACACCACGCCCCATTCCATTTTCCGCGAAGGACGCCGAGCGGGTGCTGGGTGTGAAGATTCCCGAGAAAGCAACGAAGAAGATCCTCACTGATTTGGGGTTCACCGTGCAGAGGAAAGGGGTGACGCCACCGCTCTGGCGGCTCGGGGATGTCACTGGCGCACACGATCTCTACGAGGAGATCGGGCGGATCTACGACTACAACCGCATCCCCTCCACCATGCCGGTCATGACGGTCGAGCCGCCACCGCGCGATCAGCGGGTCCATCGCCTGCGTGACTCCCTCAAGGCCGGAGGATTCCTGGAAGTGATGCCGCTCTCCCTCGTCGGGCCGGAGCTCCTGCGGGCGTGCAAGCTCCATCCCTCCGCCGCCATAGAAGTTGAAAACCCGCTTGGAGAGGAATTGAGTCTCTTCCAGACCAGCACTCTTCCGCGCCTCCTCGAGCACGCATCGCGGAGCCTGCTCTCTGCAGGGGAATTTCTCCGGACATTCGAGTGCGCGCATGTCGCTTCCCGGGAGCAGGGGGAATGGCTGGAGTGCGGCATGCTCATTGCGGAGAAGCGGCAGGCGAAGCTTGCAGAGGAATCTCTCCTGCAGCTCCGGCAGATCCTCCTGGAGGAATTGCGGGGGAGCGGTCTTGCCGTTTCCTTCCGCGCATCCGAGAAGGCGCCGCCGTTCGGTCATCCCGGGCGCAGCTCCGACATTTTCATAGGGGGGAAGGTGGTGGGGCTCCTCTGCGAGATTCATCCGCTCGTGCGTAGTGCATTCGATCTCCCCGGGCGGGTCTCGGCGGCTCTCCTCGATCTCACGACACTCCTGGCTATCACCCCCTCCCCGTCCGTTTTCCAGTCGCTGTCCCAGTTTCCCGCGATCACCTACGACCTCACGGTTCCCCGTGACCATCAGTCCTCCGCGGAGGCGCTGCTCCGGAAAGCGCAGGCGGCCACGCAGCTCCTCGAGAGTGTGGTGGTGACTGATCTCTACGATGGGCCACCGCTCCAAACAGGACAGTACAATCTGACGCTCCGTTGTACGTACCGTGCGCCGGATCGTACGCTCACGGAAGAGGAGGCGAAGCGGGAGCATCAGAAGGTGGAAGCGGTGGTGAGGGCGTAGGGTGTAGGGGGTGTTGCTGCGAGAGTCCGTTTCCGCGGTATACTGTTTTTCCATGAACAGGCCAGGTATTTCCACCGGCACGGGAGACAACGGGGAGACGGCACTCCTCACCGGCAAGCGCGTCTCCAAGGCTTCTGCGCGGCTCCATGCCATCGGATCAGTGGATGAGCTCGCGGCATGTCTCGGAGTTGTCCTCGTCGAAGAATTGCCATCGCCCCTGCGTGACCAGCTTCTTTCGATTCAGCGCGCGCTCTTCCGTGTGGGGGCGGATCTCGCGGTGCCCATCGGGGGAAAGGTGCCTGTGAAGCGCGTCGAAGCCGAACAGGTGCGCGAGCTCGAAGAATGGAGCCTCGCCCTCGAGCGGCTCCTGCCGAAGCTTCAGCGTTTCATTCTCCCTGCAGGCTCACGCGTCGCTGCCCTCCTCCATCAGGCGCGGGCGGTCTGCCGGCGCGGTGAGCGGTGGGTGGCGGCGCTCCGGGAGACGGAACAGGTGAATGGGCATCTCCTCACATACCTCAATCGTCTGAGTGATTACCTCTTCCTTGCGGCGCGGGAGGTGAACCGCGCACAAGGCATTGCCGACAGCGTTGTTTAGGCCGCGCCCTTGGGGAGGCCGAGGACATCCCAGTAGTTCAGGGCGAGGAGGAAGAAGAAGAGCGCGAGGAGCGGGATCATCACAAAGAAAAAGAGAAACCGCGAAGTTTTCTCTTTCTTGCTGATGCTCAGGGAGAGGCTTGCCCCTCCGTAGAGGATGCCGACGAGGAGGAGGGGGGTATCGGCAATTCTCATCCACCATTGTGGCCAGGGAGCCATCAGTTCGTTTCTCAGGAGGAGGTAGGCGACAAAGAAGCTCCCTGCGATGAGGGAGAAGAGGAACCCCGAAATGCGGTGGAGGGAGGGGAGCATGGTTCCATGGTACAGCAAGACAGCAAGCCACGCTGCGCTTCCCGGGTATCCGGAAATGGGCTTATTTCTTCTTCTTCACCGTCAGCCGCGCGCGTCCCTTGCGCCTGCGACGGGAGAGGACGAGACGGCCCTTCTTGGAGCGTGTTCTGGCGAGAAAGCCATGGGTCCTCGTCCGCCTGCGCCATTTGAGTTTTCCAAGCACGTGAAAGGAGAGAAAGGAGATGGAAAGCGGGTCGAGCCTAGCGTCCGCTCCGGGACGGGTCAAGCGAGAAACGCTGATCTTTTGACGATTTTCCGGGCCTTTTGCCGCTTTCCCTCCCCGGGGGTCTCCCCTAGACTTTCCCCCGCATGTTCTCCCTGGCACGCCTCCCTTCCGGCCTCCCGATCCTCACGGCTCCCAGCGACGGGGTGCGTTCGGCGACGGTGATGGTCTTCGCGGGGGCGGGGTCCCGCTACGAGCGCAACGAGGAGCGGGGCATCAGTCACTTCCTCGAGCATATGTTTTTCAAGGGCGGGAAGAAGTACCCGACGACGAAGGATGTGAGTGCCGTCATCGATGGCATCGGGGGGGTTTTCAACGCGTTCACGGGCAAGGAGTACGCCGGTTACTACGTGAAGGTCGCCTCCGATCACCTCGAGATCGCTTGTGATGTCCTGAGTGACATGCTGCTCCACGCGGCATTCCCGGAGGAGGATATCGAGCGGGAACGCGGCGTCATCCTCGAGGAGGAGCGCATGTATGAGGACACGCCGATGTACCGTGCCGGGTGGGATTTCGAGCGGCTCCTCTTTGGTGATCACCCGCTCGGATGGGATACGATCGGCACAGAGGAGGTGATTCGTTCCGTGAAGCAGAAGGACTTCCTCGCGCACAAGACGCACTTCTACACGCCGAACAATCTCGTGGTGACCTTCGCGGGGAAGATCACGGAGAAGCGCGCGCAGAATCTGGCAGAGGAGTACTTCGGCGCTCTCGCGGGCAAGAAGGCGCGGGCGTTCCTGCCCTTCAAGGAGTACGGAAGTGACCGCGTGTTTCTGCGCACCAAGAAGACGGAGCAGGCGCACCTCGTCGTGGGGGTGCCGGGGGTGGGATCGCAGGACCCCGATCACTTCGCGCACAAGTTGCTTGCGGTGATCCTCGGCGGGAACATGAGTTCCCGGATGTTCCTGAACATCCGCGAGGCGAAGGGAATTTGTTACTACATCTCCACGGACACCGACAGCTACATGGACAGCGGGGGCCTCTCGACGCGGGCGGGCGTGGACCAGTCGCGCCTCCACGAGGCCATCAAGCTCATCGTGCACGAGTACGAGGAGTGCCGCGAGCACGGCGTGACGGAGGATGAGCTCGCGCGCGCGAAGGAGTACCTCAAGGGACGGATCACTCTCTCGCTCGAAGACACGGAAGAGCGTGCGCACTACTACGGGAAGCAGCAGCTCCTCTATCCGGAGATTCGTGACATTCCCGCCTACTTCGCGGAGATCGACCGCGTGACGAAGGAACAGGTGGACCGGCTGGCGGCGCGGCTCCTCACGAGCGATGCGTTGCGGCTCGTGGTCATCGGGAAAGAAGAAAGTCACGAAAAGCTCCTCACCCTCCTGTCCTAATTCTTCCCATTCTCTCTATGCAGCGCACGCTCATTCTCCTCAAGCCCGATGCCATCCAGAAGCGCATCTGCGGGAAGGTCATCTCGCGATTCGAGGATGCCGGTCTCATGCTTCGTGCCTGCAAGATGATCCGGCTTGATCCGGCGCTGCTCCGCGAACACTACGCCCACATCGCCGACAAGCCTTTCTTTCCCGAGGTGGAGCAATTCATGAGCTCGACGCCTGTCATCGCCCTCGTGCTCGAGGGGGAAGGGGTCGTGGAGCGCGTGCGTGAGATGCTCGGGGTCACTGACAGCCGCAAGGCGGCACCGGGCACCATCCGCGCGGAGTACGGGGAGAATCAGATGGTGAATGTTGCGCATGCATCGGATAGCCCCGCTACGGCGGAGAGGGAGATACAGCGCTTCTTCCGGGAGGAGGAGCTCCACGCGTACTAATTTTTCGGAGTCAGCTCCTTCGTGGGTTTTATCTCTTCTGTCGGGGCGCGTGAGCTCTCCTGTGAGCTTGCGGTGCCCTCATGGTCGAGGAGCCACTCGAGGGCAGCCTGCAGTTGCGGGTCGCGATCTGCCTCTGTGTCCTCGCGCGTCCGGTCCACGACGATATCCGGGTGTACGCCTTCGGCGCCGAGATCCTTTCCCAACGGCGTGAGCCAGCGGGCCACCGTGACGCGGAGGCTGCTCCCGCCCGGGAGATCAAAAACTTCCTGTACCGTTCCCTTCCCAAAACTCTTCATTCCGACGATGGTCGCGCGCTTGTGGTCCTGCAGGGCTCCCGCGAGGATCTCCGATGCGGAGGCGGAACCCTGGTTAATGATGATGGAGAGAGGGAGATCCGGCTCCGCAGGGCGGCCGTTGACGTAGTGGTGGACAGGCTCCCCGTCGCGTCGTTGCACGGTCACGATCTTGCCCTGCTTGAGGAAGAGCGAGGCAATTTCCACGGCACCCTCGAGGTAACCGCCGCCATTGAAGCGCAGATCGAGGACGATTCCCTTGATGTCTTCATCCTTGAAGGAGTCGAGGGCCCGCTCGGTCTCACGGACCGTCTCCCCGCCGAACTGGTTCAGGGCGATGTAGCCGACACTCCCGCTCCCGGTCTTCTTGATCTCGGACTGGACGCTCGGGATCGTAATTTCCTCGCGCTTGATCGTGAAGGTGAGCGGTTCCGCCTCGGTCTCGCGGATGATCTCGAGCGTGATGGAGGTTCCCTTGGGGCCGCGAATGCGCTGCACGACATCGCTGAGTGCCTGATCGGTGATGTCCTCCCCATTCACCTTCGTGATGATGTCACCCGGGAGGAGGCCCGCTGTCTGTGCGGGGGACCCCTTGATGGGGGCGACCACCACCACGTGTTCGTCTTTCAGCGTGAGCTCGGCGCCGATGCCCTGCAGCTTTCCTTCCAAATTCTGCTCAAAGGCGCTGTTCTCCTTCGGCGTCATGAAGACGGTGTACGGATCATCGAGGGCGCTCACCAATCCTGCGGTGGCCCCGTAGATCATCGGCATGACTTGGAGCTTCTCCGGTGCGATGTAGTGCTGGATGAGGAGACGCCACACCCCCCACATCAATGCCAGGTTCGCTTCCTTTTCCGGATCATTCACGAGTGCGCCGCTCCCTGTCTTTCCCTCGTAGAGGAATTCGAGTTCGCTGACCATGTCCTGCACCCGTTGCTGCTCGATGCGTGTGCCGATCTGCCACCCCAGGAGCAGCGTGATGATGGGGAGGAGGACGAGGATGCCGGCGTGGACGGCGCGCTTCATAGCCGGCCCATCATACAGAAAAATCTCCTCCGATACTCGTTTCCTTCTTAATCTTTTCTTCCCATCCTCTTGGGAGAGGAGAGCGTCCTCTCTATGATAGCCTCGTGAAGAAGAGAAAGTCGGATCGTCGCCCGGAATCTCAGATATCCGGTGCCACGCGGCTCACGGAAATTGTCGTCCTCGTGCCCGGGGCTGCGGAAATCCTCTCGGCGTACGGACTCCATTGTGTTTCGTGCGTGTGGAGAACAGGGGAGACACTGGAGGAAGGATGTCTCGCACACGGTTCTTCGGCAGAAATGACGGCGGAGCTCCTCGATGATCTGAATCGTGCGCTCGCCAAGGCGAGCGCGAGGAAAGAGACGATTGAAGTGACACCTGCCGCCGTGGCCGGTCTGCGTGCGATCGCGCTTCAAGAGAAGAGATCGGGACAGGGGCTTGCTGTCATCGTCGACGAGGGCGGCAGCTTCTGCCTGGAATTCCGCGCTGCGCCGGAAGCGGGTGACCGTGCCTTCGTCTTCAAGGGAAAACCTCCCGTTTCCGTCTTCGTCTCGCCGCTCGTGCTCCGCCGGATCGGCGGTGCGGTGATTGATGCACGCGATGGAGGATTCAAGCTCGATTTGCCCGAGGATGCGGATCTTGCGGCTCCCGGGAGTATAGGATGCATCTGATGGAAATTATTGTGCGACCAGAGCGGCCAGAGGATCAGCATGCATTGGAGGTGCTGATGATAGAATTGCAGGATCACATTGCTTCTCTTGATTTCCTAGGGAGGAACCGTCCTGCGGTGTCCTTTGACGTGCAGGCATATTTCAAAAATTTGCGTGACACCTTACGGAAGGGGGATGGACGGATATTTGTGGCGGAGTCGAACGGAAGCATCACCGGATTCGTGGCGGGTTCCGTCACGGAGACCTCGTCCCAGGATTTGCTGGAGGCGTTTCCATCGAGAGATGGGAAAGTTCATGAGTTGATCGTGGCTTCCGGAGAACGTGGCAGGGGCATCGGAGCTGGGCGCATGCAGACAGTGGAAGAATATTTTAAAGAACACGGATGCAAGTTCATGAAAGTCGGCTGCTTTGCGCCCAACACTTCAGCGCATGATTTTTACAAAAGATGCGGGTTTAAGGATCGCTACACTGAAATGATCAAGGAGGTGAATGTTTGACAGGCACATCATATGCAGGCCGTCAGGGTGAACGGTTCGCATTCCTGCTTGATATCTCTTTTCCACCTTTGTCCGGCGACCCTTCGACTCCGCTCAGGGTCTTTCGCATCCCATCTCTAGGGGGGGGAGGGGTCGTCCTGAGCGAAGCCGAAGGACGACAAAGGTGGAGCCAAAGCGCCGGCGCGCCAAAGCCTCTCCACCCGGCCCTGCGTCTCCTCGCTGTCTCCTCCAAGGCTTCAGAGCCAGCTCGTCGGCAACGTCTGCGGACAGGGCCTTCCCCTTCACCCCCCGTGGCGCGCCACCTCCCCGATCATTGTTTTCTCTGGTTGGCTGGGACCCATTTGCTCTTCGCGAAAAGAAATGCAGTTTTGATGTTCATGTTTGTTGTATGATTCCCGCGTGTTGCGCGTTTCCGCATCCCTCGAACGGAAACTCAAGGAGCTCTTCCCACGGGCACACGACCGCGAGGAGTTCGTGAATGATCTCATAGAACGCGCTCTCTCGGAGCAACAGCCGCTCATGGAAGATGCCCCTCCCTCCGTCGGCGGAACGCTCCACCTCTTCACGGATGGCGGGTCGCGGGGGAATCCGGGGCAGGCGGCCATCGGCTGCATCCTCGAGGATCCGAAGGGCGGCACGACGCTCCGCGAGCACTACGAGCGCATCGGCATCGAGACCAACAACGTTGCCGAGTACCGTGCGCTCATCGAGGGGCTCAAGATCGCCAAGCGCTACAGCCCCAACCGCCTCATCTGTCACCTCGATTCCGAGCTGATCGTCCGGCAGCTCAACGGCGAGTACCGCGTGCGCATGCCGACCCTGAAGCCGTTCGTCGAGGAAATCCAGAGTCTCGCCAAGGCGTTTCCCGCCATTGTCTTCAAGCACATCCCGCGGAATGACAATTATCGCGCAGATGCACTCGTGAATCGCGCGCTCGATGCGCATCCGGCGCCGGAGTATCGGGGGAGGGCGTAAGTGTAGGGTGTAGGGGGGGCGTAGGGCGTGGGAGGAGGTTTGATGTAGGCGGGGAGATCGGTACCATGGCCGCGTGCGGCCTTTCCTGCGCATCATCGTTCTCCTCTCCGCGATTGCGGCCTTTTCCCCCGCAGCACTCGCGAGTCCGGGTGAGATCCTCTATCGCTACCAGCATCACCTCTTCACGCTTCGTCCTTCACAGTATCCTGCATGGCGTGTGGAGCGGGAGGTGTGGTTCTACCACGGAAAGCGCGTGGAGGTCCCTGCGGAGTTTCGTGTCGATGGCGACGACATTCCTCCGGTTCCACCGGGCTTCGTGCGCACGACGGAGGTCGCATGGAACCGCGATGCCATCCGTGCGGTCATTCAGGAGAAGATCGCGCAGGTACTGGATCGCCCCGCCGGAGCGGTCACCATCAGCCGCACGGCAAGCGGCATGGTCGTCTTCGACGGTGTGGGCATGCTGGGGCGGAAGGTCGACGTCGATCAGGCGACCCTCCTCACCGTTGCGGCACTCACGGATGAGGTCGCGGATATCACGCTGCCCGTGGAGGAGATCCAGCCGCAGATAACCGTCACCGATCCCACGCTCCGCGAGCAGGGTATCCGCGAGGTGGTGAGTGTCGGGGAATCAGATTTCACCGGCTCGCATCTTGCCCGCAAACACAATATCGGCGTCGGACTGAAGCGCTTCGATGGCTTCCTCCTGCCGCAGGGGGACACTTTCTCCTTCGATACAACCCTCGGACCGGTGAATCAGAAGACGGGATACCTGAAGGAGCTCGTGATCCTCGGGGACAAGACACTCCCGGACTATGGAGGGGGTCTCTGTCAGGTAAGCACAACGGCCTACCGCGGCGTGTGGGAGTACGGCTTCCCGATCGTTCAGCGGCGCAACCACAGCTTCGCCGTACGGTACTACGGGCCACAGGGGACGGATGCCACCGTCTATCCGCCGCATGTGGACATGAAATTCCTGAATGACAGTCCCGGGGCGCTCCTCATTCAGACATACACCGAGGGGACGCGCGCCTACTTCATCTACTACGGGACACGGGATGCACGCACGAGTGAAATCGTCGGCCCCTATACATGGGATCATCAGGCGCCTCCTCCCGACCGTGTGGAGTACACCACGGATATTCCGGAAGGCACCACACGTCGTGCCGGGGAGCGCGTCCCGGGGATGAAGGCGATGTGGTACCGCATTCTCGCCAGGGAAGGGGGAGAGGAAGAAGTCGAACAGGTGTATTCGGTGTACGAGGCGCGCCCGCAGTTCGATCAATTCGGGATCTCGCCTCTGGCACTTCCGGCGGGAGGGGGCTCCTCATCCTCACAGGCCGCGCAATCCAGCGCGCGCTCCTCTCAGGCATCGAGGCAGCGTTGAACGATCTCCGCAGCACGGAGTGCGCGACCCCCCTGCTCCTCGACGAGTCGCCTGCAGAGCAAAGAGAGGCGGTGGAGGGACGGCGGAGCATGCTCGGGGAAGTGGCTCTGCGTGCTCTCCCTGATGAATGCGCGCTCGTCGGGGGAGAAGTGTGCGTAGAATTCATCCGCGGCGGGTCCGGGCAACACTCCCAGAAGGGAGAGCAAGTGCAGCGTATAGGCGAGGACATGGTGTCGCTCGTAGTCGGTTCGTCCCAGGAAGCGGCAGGTACTCTCGAAGATTTCCGGGAGGGGCTCTTCGTCGTGCAGGAGCGAGAGGAGGAGATCTATCGCCTGCTCGGCAGCGAGGAATTCCCGCAAGTTCTTCCGGGGAGAGGGTGCTTGAATCTGGCATCCGGTCACAAGGAATCCGCTCGCATGCTCGGCGAGGTCCACCGTGACGCGGTGGAGGGGGAGGAGCGCCCCCCCCATTCTGCTCTTTATCTTGCGGACACCGCGGGCACGTGCCGCGAGTTTTCCACGTTCCCGCGTGAAGAGGATGAGGAAGCGGTCTGCCTCTCCCACGTCGTGCGCTTGCAGCACGATGGCGTCATAGGATCGCGTGTGCACGGCGGCATTCTACTCCCTTCACCGTTCTTTGACGGGGTTCTCCTGCGGCGGAGCCGCTTTTTCATTCAGCAATCCAAGCTTGCGCAGGCGGTCGAGGATTGTCGCCATCTCCGCGTGGTTGATGGGCTCATTCGGTCGCACGGTGCCAACTGGAACACCGTTGGTATCCGTATCTCCGATGATGATGCCGAGTCTTGCGGCCTCTGCGATGCTCGGTGCATAAGGGGAGGACAGCAGGAGATCACTGAAGGGCGAGTGACGGGAGGTGAGGGGAATGCCTAGATCTCCCATGAGCTGCTGGATGGCCTGTCCTCTCGTGAGCGGGCCGTTCGGCGGCAGGGTGGGGGTTTCTGCCATGCGCTTCTGTGCTCTCTCGATGGCATGTTGCATTTCGGCGGTGGCGGCGGTTTCCTCCTTTGGTGCACTGAGATGGGTGGTATCGATAGAGTTCACATTCGTGAGAATCCTCTGGAACTCCCGCTCCCGAATGAGTCCTTCCGGATGGAAGAGCACGGCATTCGTATGCTGCGATGCATCAGAGGGCGAGAGGAGTGGCGCGAGGAAGCTGGTTGTAGCGATCCCCTCCACAGAGGTCGTATACCAGGTAGCTGCGGGGACATTGATGATGTTGACGGTTTCTGCTGCAAGGGGAATCGTCGTGCTCTCTGGTACCGCTTCTCGCAGGGGCTCCGTTGCCTCCGTTGTCGGAGTGGTGGAGGCGGGGGGCTCCGTCGCTTCTGCCGCCGGGGTCGAGCTCGTAGAGGCCGCTTCTGTTGTACTTGTGCTCTCTGCATTCACTGCTTCTGCACCTGCGCTGGTGTCTCCGTCGTCGGCGGGCACAATGCCGTATTGCTGCAGCATTTGATAGTGTTTTCCTGCTCCTCCTCCCGTATTGGAGGGGACCTCACGTATGCAGGTGCTCGGCTCTTCTGTGCAGTTCCAGCCGCTTTCCACTGTGCATGTGGCGGAGCAGCCATCTCCGGTACTTGTATCACTGTCATCGCATTCTTCTGGTGTGTAGCCGCTGTAGCAGGTCCATCCATCACCGCAGGAGCCGCTCGATGTGTCAATTCTCCCGTCTCCACACGTGATTTGCTCGCATGAGCTTGGGTCTCCCCCTGCACAAGCCCACCCGCTTTCAATGGCGCAACTCTCATTACATCCGTCTCCACCAGTGGCATTTGAATCGTCACAGGTCTCCGTTCCATCACTAGTATCGTTCACCGTGCCATCTCCGCACGAGAAACACCCGGTTCGATCGGCGCAGTCACTATCAGCGCAGTCCATGAATCCGTCCTGATCATTGTCTGCTAGGTCATTGCACCATGTCTCCGTAGTGCAGTCTGCGCTACAGGATTCCGATTCGGCGCAAACGCCGTTCGGGCAGGTGCAAACAGGGTCCGCTCCACAGTCGTCATCGGTGCAGTTCATGAATCCGTCCTGATCATTGTCTGCTAGGTCATTGCACCATGTCTCCGTAGTGCAGTCTGCGCTGCAGGATTCCGATTCGGCGCAAACGCCGTTCGGGCAGGTGGCGCACGCAGGATCAGCTTCGCAATCTGCAAAATCAGCACAGTCCACGCCCCCGTCCTGATCATTATCTACCGAGTCATTGCACCATGTCTCCGTAGCGCAGTCTGCGCTGCACGCTTCCCCGCTGGCACACTCCGCATTCGGGCAGGTCAGCGGCGTACAGTCAGTATCCATCCCATCAGTATTTCCGTCTGCATCATTATCTACACTATCGCTGCACCAGGTTTCGGAGCTGCAATCTGCAGCGCATATCTCGCCTTCCTCACATCCGTTTCCAGGGCAGTCCGCGGCATAGGCAGGTGCGACACGTGTCCATTGGTCGTTTCTCTCAAAACCTGCAGTGAGGAGTCCTCCTGCTATCCCGGTCATCAGGAGACAGACAGTGAGAAGGAAGAGGATTTTTTGTTTGTTTATCTGTGCGAACATATCAATGCATTTTATCAAAAAACAGCTGCGATTACAACCATCCGTTACAGCGGAAGTGACCTAGGGGCGGGCCAAACTGAGCCTCGGCGATTGCACGGTCGAGCGCATCCCCAGCCAGCTCCCGAGGCCCGCAATGAGGGGGGCGAGGAGGA
The DNA here is from genome assembly GCA_028717505.1 of Candidatus Peribacteraceae bacterium. Classification (GTDB taxonomy): domain Bacteria; phylum Patescibacteriota; class Gracilibacteria; order Peribacterales; family Peribacteraceae; genus JAQUNQ01. Next base: position 1,653 of record JAQUNQ010000012.1, on the reverse strand, counting down.
GCTCCATGAGAAAATAGAGTGGTAGAGAGGTGGAGAGGAGGGGGGAGACTGCCTGCTTGAGCTCGCCCAGTGCGCTCCCGTCACGGAGGGCGGGGATGAGCAGGGGGAGCGCGACTGTCAGGCCTGCCACCGCCGCGGTGCTCACGAGGATGCTCCCCCAGAGGAGGGCCGTCGCCTCCGCTGCGAAGGGGGCGAAGATGGAGAGCGTGTGTGCGCCGACCAATCGCTCCACGAGCACTTCCTCCGCACGCGAGATGGCATTCCTGCGCGTGAGTTCCACGGTAATGGAGAGGAGGACCGCTCCTGCGAGGATGAGGAGGAGGTACGTCAGGGTCTTCGCGCTGCGAGTCACCGAGAGGAGGTCATGAATGCGCTGCTCCTGATTTGTCGTCTTCGAGAGGAAGGTGGGGTCCACGATTCGCTGCCACTGCGATTGCTCGAGGAACGTCGAGAAGGCCGCATAATCGTCAAGTTCACGAAGGGTGATGTTGATCGTGTCATTGAAGGGATTGCCGAGATGGAATTTCTCGAGGAAGGCGATGAGCTGTGGATCCTGCTCCTGCGCGCCGGCGTATGACTGTTCCCTCGTGGTGAAAACAGCCTCCTCCACCTCCGGTAACTGCTGAATGACAGAGAAGAATTGCTGTGTCTCGCCGCGAGTCGCCTCCGAGCGGATTTCCAAGCGCAGATCCGTCTGCTTCCTCAGGAGGGACTGTGTTCCCTCCACACCGAGGAGTGCCAGCAGGAGGAGCTGCAGGATAATGAAGATGCCGAGGAATGAGCCACTCGTCGCACCCCATCCGGGTTCCCGCCAGAGATTGAGGAGCCCCCGGCGCATGCCACGTTTCAGCAGGATGGGGACCGATGGGTCAAGCTGAAGCATGGAAAAAAGTATACGGGAAAAGCGCTCCTCCATGCAAAAAAGGACTTCCCATTCCGGAGAGGAGGGGTCGCTCAGTGTTTTTCCGTCGTTCTCTCGAGGCGCTCGAGCATCTGCACGCACTCCTGCGTGCGCCTGCCGGCGGGATCGATCTCCATTGCGCGGAGGAAGAGCGAGCGTGCCTTCTGGAAGTTGCGGATGTGCAGGTACGTGACGCCGAGATCGCAGAGTGTGAGGGGATTGCTGCTGTCCAGATTGAGCGCGCGTTCGAGGGTGACGATGCCCTGCGCGCGCTGTCCTGCATTGAAGAGCGCCCACCCGAGGCAGCGCAGAATCTCAGGATTGCTGGGCTTTAGAATATTCGCTTCCTTGAGCTCACGGAGCGCCGGTTCCCACTGTGTTCGGTGCGAGCGGATGAAGCCCAGGATGTAGTGTCCCGTGTAGCTCTTCTTGTCGATGGTCACTGCCTGCGCCGCGGCCCGCTCCGCACGGTCGAAATGCCCGAGACTCAGTTCATTATCCGCCACCTCCTCGAGGGCAGGGACGTTCTCAGGGTCCTCGATGAGGAGCTCTTCCAGGATCTTCAGGGCTTCTTCATGGTGCTCCGTCAGCTTCAATTGTTCCGCGCGCTCCAGCCGTTCCACCGTATCTGAGGAAGAATGGTCTGCGTGCATTGGACCTCATTGTAGTCGAAGGGGCATCGACCTCAATCAGGTTTGCAAGTTTTTCTTGTACGCTCATTTTTTCCTGCTTTTTTCGTTCAGTTGTGGCAG
>JAQUNQ010000011.1:16656-17310 GCA_028717505.1 Candidatus Peribacteraceae bacterium | reverse complement strand
GGAAGAAGCAGGAGGAGGAGGTCGGCCAGCTCAAGGCGGAACTGAGTGATGCCAGCACCAAGCACCGCGCGGCGCTGGAGAAGGTTGCGAAATTGAGCCAGGCCGAAGCGACGGAACAGCTGAAGGACGAACTTGAGCGCGAGTTCGCCGACTTCTACGGCGCGCAGGCGAAGCTCGTGAAGGAACGTTTCCGCGAAGAGGCGGAGGATGAGGCGAAGAACCTGCTCGCGGAAGCCATGCAGCGCTATGCCTCCGAAGTCGCCACCGAGTCCACGTCGACCGTCGTCCAGCTCCCCTCCGATGATGTGAAAGGCAAGATCATCGGCAAGGAGGGACGCAACATCACGGCATTCGAGCAGGCAACGGGCGTGGACATCATCATCGACGACACGCCGGGGGCCATCGTCATCTCCGGTTATGACCTCGCGCGCCGGTACGTGGCCAAGCTCGCCATGGAGAAACTCATCAAGGACGGACGCATCCAGCCCGCGCGCATCGAGGAGGTCGTTTTGAAGATGAAGGAGGATGTGGGGAAGATGATGCTGGAGTTCGGCAAGCGCGCCACGGAGGATCTCGGGGTCCAGAATTACCCGCAGGATCTCCTGAAGATCATCGGGCGGCTCCGCTTCCGGACGAGCTACGGCCAGAACGTGC
>JAQUNQ010000011.1:0-16646 GCA_028717505.1 Candidatus Peribacteraceae bacterium | reverse complement strand
AGCATCGAAATGGCGAACATCGGACGCATGCTCGCGGAGGAAATCGGCGCGAACGCGCAGGTGGTCACGGAGGCCTGCCTCCTCCACGACATCGGCAAGGCACTCGACCATGAAGTCGCGGGCACGCACGTGGAGATCGGCGTGGAGATCTGCAAGAAATTCAAGATTCGCCCCGAGGTGATCCACTGCATCGCAGCCCACCATCAGGACACGCCCATTGAGTCGCCGGAAGCCTTCATCGTTGCGGCGGCGGATGCCCTCTCGGGTGCACGCCCGGGTGCGCGGCGCGAGTCCTTCGAGGCGTACGTGAAGCGCCTGAAGGAGCTCGAGGATACGGCGAAGGGATTCGAGGGGGTGAAGCGCGCCTTCGCCATCTCCGCGGGGCGCGAGATCCGCGTGTACGTGGACACGGCGAAGATCTCCGACCTCGATCAGGAAAAATTGGCCAAGGACATCGCGCAGAAAATCGAGAAGGAGCTCACGTATCCGGGGGTCATCAAAGTCAACGTCATCAGAGAGAGAAGGGTGGAGGAGATGGCAAAATAGCCCCCACAACGTGGGATAAGAACGTTCTTATCCCACGTTTTTCGTTCATCCACGAACCCGTGTACGGAAAAACGAGTGCATTGCCGACGCAGAAGATATGCTGTACAATATATTGAGAAAAACACAATAACTCTCGGCTCCGCCTCACATGCAAAAAAATCGTCTCCTCGCCGGATTCTTCCTCCTGACGACTCTCGCGCTGGTCACCTCCGCACAGAAGCTCGCACCTTCCTCGTTCACTGCCGCCGTCACCTCCCCTGATCAGGTCATCGATGATGGAGACCCGGGTTTCACCCTGCTCGGGGAGGGGTGGGAAACATCGCTGCACTCCTCGGGATTCCGGGGGGATTTCGTCTCACCGCGCAAGATCTTCGACGAAAACCTCGCAGCCAGCTGGCACTTCGTCGTGTCGCCCGGCATCTACCAGATTCTCGTGACGTACAGGGGATACTCCCTCCTCTCAGACGAGGTCCCGTATACCATTGGAGACGGGGAGTCGACGATCCTCGACGTCGTCGTCAATCAACAGGTCAATCCCGTCGGCAACGAATTCGAGGGGGTGGCCTGGACGGAGCTCGGCACGGTGGACGTGGAGGGTCCGGATCTCACGCTGACACTCGTGCGACCGGATGTCCTCACGGAATTCGGGGTCATCGCGGACGGAGCCCGCATTTTACAGGTCGCCACGAGACCGCCGAGGCCGCAGATCTCCTCGTCGTCGTCCTCTTCGTCATCCAAGCCGGCATCATCCACTCCGGCTGAGCTGCAACCGGTGACCTGCGCCGCAGGGATGATCGTCGTCTCCGGGCGAGGCTGCATCCCCGACCCTTTCACGAAGCGCCCCGAGCCGGTCTGCGGCAACGGGACCCTCGAGGAGGGGGAGGAGTGCGATGGCACGCAACGCTGTGCCGATGGGAGGGAGTGCCTCTCCTGTACCTGCCGCACTCCGCTCGTCCAGAAGGTCTGCGGCAACGGGCTCCTGGAGGCAGGAGAGCAGTGTGAGCGCGGAAAGAGCTGCTCGGAGCAAAAGATCTGCAATACGAAGACCTGCATCTGCGTGGTGCCTCCCCCCGTCTGCGGAAACAGCATCCTCGAACAGGGCGAGGAATGCGATGCCGGGCCGATGAATTCCGACACAGCGTCGAACGTCTGCCGCGCCACCTGCAAGTTCCCGAAGTGCGGCGATGGCGTCACCGACAGCGCACGAGGGGAAGAGTGTGACGACGGGAAGAACAATTCGGACACGAGTCCCGGCCGCTGCCGGAAGGAGTGCAAGCTCCCGCGCTGTGGAGACAAAGTGCTCGACCCGAAGGAGCAATGCGAGCACGGGAAGAGCTGTCAGAACGAAGGGGAGTGCATGATGGAGACATGTACCTGCAAGGCGCCTCCGCCGAAGATCGTCTGCGGGGATGGCAGGAAGGAGGGCACGGAAGAGTGTGACGACGGCAACACGCAGAAGGGGGACGGGTGCAGTGAGGCATGCAGAGACGAGGTGCAGGCAAGCATCGCGTCATGGAAGATCGTTCGGGCTTCCCACGTGCCCTTCGATACGCCGCACCTCGTGAACTACGGCGGGCAGATTTGGAACGTGGGAGGAGCGGCAGATGCCACGAAGACGAATGTCATCGAGGCGCTGATCAATGTCGAGAGCGGATCATGGATACGCATCGGACACCTGCCGGGCAAGATCACGCACCATGCTGCGGTGATTTTCCGGGATCGCCTCTGGGTGCTCGGCGGACTCGGCCTCATCTCGACCGGGCAGACCACGGGGACGCCGCCGAGTTCCGTCTACGCCCTCGCATACCGCTCCGTCTTCTCCTCCACGGAGGGGAGGAACTGGCTCTTCAATCCGCCAGTCGCCGACCTCCTCCGCGGGAGCGGCGCCTTCCTCTATCCCATAGACCGTGATCTCTCCGCGCTGGAATATCAGGAAAAACTCTGGGTCTTCGGCCGCTACCATTCCCAGGAAACCTTCCTCACCTACTCCTCTCCGGACGGGGCGACCTTCACGCTCACCGGCGCCGCGCCCGCCATCGGCAAGGCAGTCGTCTTCGGCGACAGTATCTGGATGACGAACGGACGCCTCTTCTACTCCACCCGGGACGGCACAGAGTGGACGCAGCAGAATGTGCTGCCGGGCATCCTCACGGAGTACACCCCCTTCGTCTCCGAAGGGAAACTCTGGGTAATCGGCCGCGCGGAAGCAGAGGAACCCTTGACGCTCTTCCTCTCCACGGACGGCAATGTCTGGAAGCAGATCCCGCTGCCCACCACCCTCCAACAGATCCACATCACAGGGGCAGTACCCTCCAATGAGGGTGTCATGCTTACGGTGGATGAACCGGAAATCTCCGACGAGTGAAGCACGCGGGAGCAGCCGCGCTTTGTCGAATGGGTCACCCGTCGGCGAGTGCGAAGACATCACGCGTTTTCCTGATGAGCGCATCGCGCCGGAGTCCGTCGAGAATCTCGCGGAGCCAGCGTTGGTGGGCCCGCAGAGACCAGTCCGCACAGACGTGTGCCCCGAGCTCAGGGAGGGGCAGGCCGCGGGGCGCGTCACGGAGCGCTTCCACGATCCGCCCGCGGATGATCCGGTTGGGAATGAAGCGGCCATCAATCACGCGACCCGGCTCGCTGCTCACAGATCGCACCCTGTGCTTCGGGAAATTTTTTGCGGTGGTCTTCATCAATCCCCGGGCAGTGAGAGGACAAGCATCCCACTGCGGCTGGGTCTTCGTCTGGACGAGAGAGCCAAAATCCATCAATGCCGCATGCCAGTTACGGGCGTCACGGGGGTGGGGGCGGAGCGCCGCCTCCAGTACTTCCCCCGCCAACTTCAGCAAGTAACGATCGTCCCTCCTCCACGTCCCGTCCGGATTTTCCGGGCCGACGAACGTGCGGTGAAGGATGCGCCGGATATTTGTGTCGAGACAGGGGGCGGGGATGTTGAACGCGAAATTCAGGATGGCAGACGCCGTATAGTCGCCGATCCCCTTGATCGCCCGAAGCGCCGCCTGCTCTCTTGGGAATACACCGCCCTGCCGCTCGACCACCATGCGCGCCGCATCACGGAGCCGGAGCGCGCGGCTGTTGTACCCCATGCCGCGCCACGCGAGAATCACTTCTTTATTGGAGGCCGATGCCAGATCCCGGAGGGTCGGAAAGGCATGAAGGAAGCGCACGAAGGTCTCCTTCACCCTCTCGACCTGCGTCTGCTGCAACATGACCTCTGAAACGAGGACACGGTAGGCACGTTCCGTGTCATCGGAAACCTCCATGTCCCGCCACGGAAGCATTCTCTTGTTCTGTGCATACCACTGCCAAATTGTCTCCACGAAGCCCTCAATACGCTCTCTGCGCCGCATGCACCAAGCATAGAGGAAGGAATGCGCATGCGCGAAATTGCAGGAAACCCCATCCACTAATCCTCACCCTACCCTCATTTTGACCGTGAATCCGTTGACTCCTCCTTGACTCCTCCCTAGACTTCCGTGGCTACGAGAAGCTACAGTGCTTCCGTTTTCCACTTTTTCCCTCCTTCGCTATGGCAGAAAGCAAGAAGTTCGATCGCACCAAGCCGCACGTGAACGTCGGCACCATCGGTCACGTCGACCACGGGAAGACGACGCTCACCGCGGCACTCTCCATGAACTTCTCACCTACGGGTGAGAAGAAAGGATACGCCGATATCGACAATGCTCCCGAGGAGAAGGAGCGCGGCATTACCATTAATACTGCGCACGTCGAGTATGAGTCGCCGAAGCGCCACTACGCGCACGTCGACTGCCCGGGGCACGCCGACTACGTGAAGAACATGATCACGGGCGCCGCCCAGATGGACGGGGCCATCCTCGTGGTTTCCGCCGCCGACGGTCCGATGCCCCAGACGCGTGAACACATCCTGCTCGCCCGTCAGGTGAACGTCCCGTACATCGTGGTCTACCTCAACAAGATGGACCTCGTGACGGACCCCGAGCTGGTGGAACTGGTGGAAACGGAGGTCCGCGAACTCCTCACCAAGTACGAATTCCCGGGAGACAAGACGCCCATCCTGCGTGGCTCCGCTCTCAAAGCCGTGGAAGGGGATGCGAAGGAAATTGAGACCCTGAAGAAGCTGCTCGACACGCTCGATGAGTGGATCCCCGTCCCCGAGCGCCAGACGGACAAGCCCTTCCTCATGTCGGTGGAGGACGTCTTCTCCATCAAGGGCCGCGGCACCGTCGCCACGGGCCGCATCGAGCAGGGCAAGGTGAAGATCAACGACGAAGTTGAGATCGTCGGCATCAAGGAGACGCGCAAGACCGTCGTCACAGGCGTGGAGATGTTCCACAAGATGCTCGACGAGGGCCTCGCCGGCGACAACGTCGGTCTCCTCCTCCGCGGTATTGAGCGTGAGGATATCGAGCGCGGGCAGGTGCTCGCCAAGCCGGGTTCCATCACCCCGCACACGAAGTTCGATAGCGAAGTCTACGTGCTCACGAAGGAAGAAGGCGGCCGGCACACCCCGTTCTTCAAGGGGTACAAGCCGCAGTTCTACCTCCGCACGACGGACGTCACCGGTTCCGTGGAACTCCCCGCGAACGTGGAGATGGTCATGCCGGGAGACAACGTGAAGTTCACCGTGACGCTCGGCGCGCCGATCGCCCTGAATGAGGGGACGCGCTTCGCCATCCGCGAGGGTGGCCGCACGGTCGGTTCGGGTGTGGTGACCAAAGTGCTTCAGTAAGGCGGACGGGGCGGTTCGCCGCCCCTTCTCCCTTTCCTCTTGTTCTTTCCCTCCGTCGCCCTATGGCTCCCCAGAAGAAAGCACCATCGAAGACCGCCGCCCCGAAGAAGAAAGCGGCGAAGGACGTGAAGAAGCCCGCTCTCCCGGCGAAGAAGAAGCCGGAAGTGGTGCAGAAGAAGGGGCCGGTGACGGTGGCCCCGAAGGCAGAGAAGACCCCTGCCCCTGTTTCGCATGCTCCAGCACCGAAGAAGGGAGCGGAGCAGAAAGGTTCCCCCTCCATTCGTATCCGCTTGAGCGCCTTCGACCATACCGTGCTGGACGAGGCCGCTGCGAAGATCATCGATACTGCCGAGCGGAGTGGCGCCGTCATCCACGGCCCCATCCCCCTCCCCACCAAGATCCGCAAGTTCACCGTGAACCGCTCGACCTTTGTCCACAAGGACGCGCGCGACCAGTTCGAGATGCGCACGCACCGGCGCCTGATCGACCTCAAGGAAACGACTTTCAAGACCATGGAGAACCTGCAGAGCCTGAGCCTGCCCTCTGGCGTGGATATCGAGATTAAGATGGGATAACGTGAATCAGTGCCATTCTGGAGAGTCATTGATTTACAGGCAGCTTCACGGTCTATCGAGGGACAGCCAAGCACGGAGGATTTGCTGAAAGAGGCAGGCCTCACGCTAAATTATTCTGCGAAAGGCCCCATTTTGGAAGTAACTGATCATGAAGTTGAAGGGGTACGTGGGAAACTCACACAACTTGGAATGGAGATGGTTCTCTACAAGCGTGGAGAGCGAGATTAAGACGGGCTAATTCTTAATATCCAAACATCTCATTTCGATGTCATGCGCAATGAGAATAGGAATAAGCCCAACTAATGGAGGTAATAAGGATGCCTGTAAGGGCAGAGTGAATTGATGTCCGAAAATAGTCCCCCCCGTTGAGATGCCACTGATTGATACAGCGGAAAATGCCATTAGTACAGTACCAATAATGTTCAGCCTTGCAGCAATCATTTTTGCCTTAACTTTAGACCATCTCCCAGTGGAAACTTTATCGAGTAACCGAGGAGCATAAAAAATGTAGAAGACCCAGAAGATCAATTGAACCCACGTTCCTATGCTTATTTGAGATAGAAAGCGCATACAGTAATCTTACGTCCGTTAATCAATCCAAACAATCGCGGCGAAGCGTTGGGTGGCTTCGCCGGGCCCCAACGCTGGAGCCGCACCTTTAAGGGAAAAGAGAGTCCATGAGAGAAAAACCGCAGGTTTGTCTCTCATGATTATTTCCACCCCTTCGCTTTCAAACCTGCCTTCGCCGCGGCCTGCTCCGCTTCCTGCTTGCTCGCCCCCCTCCCCTTCGCCACCTCCTCCTCGCCGAGGCAGACGGCGCAGGTGAATTCCTTCTCATGGTCCGGCCCGCTCGCCGCAATCACCGTGTAGTGCGGCGTAACGCCGTGGAGCGCCTGCGCCTTCTCCTGAAAGAGACTCTTGAAGTCACGATGCTTGCCTTCGCGGAGAAGACCTTCGAGATGCACGAGGATGTGCTCGTAGCAGAACTTTCTGGCCACATCGAACCCCTGGTCGAGGAAGATGGCACCGATGAGGGCCTCGAGTGCGTTCGCCAGCGTGGATTCCTTGTCGCGTCCGCCGCTCAGATCTTCCCCCGTACTCATGAAGAGGTAATCGCCAAGCTGGATGGACCGCGCCACCTCGGCGAGCTGCTTGCCGTTCACGAGTGCAGAACGCCAGTTGGTGAGCTCCCCCTCGCTCTTGTTCTCGAAGGAGAAGAGATACTCCGTCGCGACGAGTTCCAGCACCGCATCTCCGAGGAACTCAAACCGCTCGTTGTCGGCCCGCTTCTTTCCTTTGCCCGTGGCGCTGCGATGCGTGAGGGCCTGCGCGAGGTGATCCTTCTTGCGGAAGGAGACGCCGATGGACTTCTCAAGGAGCGCGAAGGGCTGTGGCTGCATGACGGAGAGAGTGTATGGGAGGTTCGGGACGTATGGAAGGTATGGAAAGAAACGAACATGATGAATAAAATTCCTATCCTTCTTTCTGGCCTTCCTTCTTTCCCGTCCCCTGCGCAATCGCATTCAGGACGCCATTCACAAATTTCCCGCTCTCCTCCGTCCCGAATTCCTTCGCAATCTCGATGGCCTCGTTCATGGCCACCGCCGGCGGGACATCGGAGCGATGGAGGAGTTCGAAAGTGCCAATGAGCAGGACGCAGCGGGAAATCGGGTCCATGCGTGCGAGCGACCATTCGGGCGCATGTTGCTCGATGACACGCTCCAGCTCCCCCTGCCGCTCCACCACTCCCACGAGCAGACTCTCTGCGAAAGGAAGATCCACCTCGCCGAGTTCCTGCGCGTTCCGGGCGAGAGCCTCAAGCTCATTGAAGTTGCTCCGCCGCTCGCTCTCGAAGAGCACCTGCAGGACAGCTATGCGCGAGAGATGACGTCGTCGGGCCATAGAACGAAGCGGTTAGCGATAAACGAAAAGCGACAAGAATTCTGCCAGATAGCAGTCCGTAGCTTAAAGCTTTAAGCTTAAAGCTTAAAGCTTATTTACGCCTTGATCCTCGTGATCCCCTTGAGCGCCTTCTTCGCCTTGCTGCGCGCCTCCACGGGGGAACCATACGGGGAATTCATGCGATTCGTGAGCTTGCGGATCCGCTTTTGCACGTAGACGGAATGCTGCCGCCTGCCGCGGCTCTTCTCGCGCCTCTTCTTGGGGGTGGGTCGCTTCGACATAGCGGAAGCAGGGTAGGGAAAAGCGCGGGAAAAAGCAAAGAAAAGAACGGAGAATCATCGGCTTTTCCCCTCTACCGCCTGTTGCCGGAGAGGGCCACCATGAGCCGCAGGATGGAGAGGAAGAGGTTGAAGATGTCGAGGTAGAGCGAGAGGGCGAGGAGGAAGGGATTGGCCCCCATGCGTCCGAGCCGTCGCACACGCTGCAGGTCGAACGCGATGAAGAAGGCGAAGAGGACCGTCCCCGCGCCCGCGATGAAAATCTCCATTGTTCCCGTGCGCAGGGAGGGAACGAACACCTGCAGAAGCGCAAGGCCGATCAGGCCGAAGAGCCCGAAGAGGAGGGTGCGCCCGAGCGTCGAGAGATCCCACTTCGTCGTGAAGGCGAAGACCGCCGAAGCCGCCGTGAGGAACACGGTCGCAGCGAGAGCATTGAGGAGAATCCCCGCCCCGTTCACGTACCCCACGAGGACGTAGAGGAGGTACGGCGTCACGGTGATGCCGGACAGGAACGGGAAGACGGCAAAGAGCACCGCATTGAGCGGGCTCCGCTCCATCCAGAGACGCGACGTGAAGATGAGCAGGAGCTCGGCGATGAGAAAGATGAGTTGGATCCCGGACCCGAGCAGGATCGAGACGAACTGCACGCCGAGGAAGGCGCCGAGGGCCGTGAGCCCCATGGCAAGCGTCAGGAGTCCATACACTTTCCCCTCGGAGGAGGAGCTGAGAGCCACCGGCGAGCTCTGGACAGAAAATGAGTAAGGTGTCATGAAAGTATGATAGGGAAAGCGGCTCCAGAAGCAATTGCGCATCCCGGTCATTCACGGTCCCGCCGTGGCGGGCAATGGCAATTTCTGGTACAATAAACAGATTCTATGCGCAGATCTTCCGCCATCGTTCTCGGCCTCGTCGTTGCGCTCCTCCCCCACACGGCGCACGCCGTCGTCTCTTCGGGGCTCATCAATACGTGCGTCGTGAGCGGCATCTCCTGTCTCGGGAGCGATCTCTCGGGCTACATTTACGCCCACATCATCAGTCCCGCGAAGGACGTCGCCATCATCGGCATCCTCATCGCGTCGCTGGTGTTCTTCGCGCTGCGCCTCATCATCTCCTCCGATAACGAGAGCACCATCACCGAGAGCAAGAAGGCCTACATCTACGCCTTCGCCGGAACCATCCTCGTCCTCGGCGCCAGCCTGATCGCCGACAGTTTCACGACGAAGGGCGCCGTGGAAACCGGCCCCCTGGAGACGCTCATCGCCGACGTCGTCCTCTTCATCAAGGGAATCCTCGTGGCCGCCCTGCTCGCGAATACCGTGTACCAGGGGGCCCTCATGATCCTGGCCGTCGACGACTCGCAGATCGACAAGGCGCGCACGAAGTGGCTGCACGGCCTCTACGGAACAGCTGTCGTGCTCCTCGCGGCCCCCATCATCAATACCTTCGCTCCCGCGGGAGGGAACATCGGGGAAGGGATTGCGGAGACCGTCGGTATCGCGAACTTCGTCATCACGATCTTCGGCCTGCTCGCCGTGGTGGGCATCATCGTCGGCGGCATCCTCCTCGTGATCTCCATCACTGATGAATACAAGGAACGCGCGCACAAGCTCATCATCGCCTGCCTCGTCGCCCTTGCCGTCGTCATCAGCGCGGCAGCCCTCATTAATCTCTTCCTCTTCTGAACAGTGGAACCGCTGTCCACCCTCGTCGCGCACTTCACGGAACTCCTCGTCCCCGTCGCAGCGGGACAGGGTATCTCCGACGTCATCAGCACGGTCGGCGGGGAGCTGAGCGGCGGACTGGGCGGGGCGGAATTCGGCGGGATCGCGGCCTACATGATGACGTCGTTCGTCCCGATCGCGAACTTCGTCGGACTCCTCATCATCGTGATCGCCGGCATCCGGCTCATCGCCAATCAGGACGAGAACGAAATGAATAACACGAAGCGGATCGTCGTGGCGACCGTCCTCGGCCTCGTACTCCTCAATCTCGCCGTCCCGATCAAGAATGCTTACCTCAGCTTCGCAGGCAGCGGGTCGAGCATCCTCTCCGCGGAAATCATCGGTTTCATCAACTTCGTCGAGCAGCTGCTCGCTGTCGTCGCCGTGCTCATGATCATCGTGAACGGCATCCGCGCGGTAGTGAACTACACCGGAGATCAGGCGCTCACGCACATCCGGCGCGTCATCTACGGCGTCTTCTTCGGTTTTCTCCTCATCGTCACCAAGCTCCTCATCGCGGAATCCATGACGACCGGCAACCCGCAGGGATTCCTCACCGCCATCGTGCGGGTCATGAATGTCATCCTCGGGCTCGGTGCACTGGTGGCCACTCTCATCCTCATCTACGCCGGCTTCCTCATGATCGCGAATGTCGGCAAGGATGAGCAGTACACCCGCGCCAAGAGCCTCGCCGCCCGCGTCCTCATCGGGCTCATCGTGATCATCGCGAGCTTCGCGATCATCAACATGGTCCTCACGGCCTGAAGCGCCGGATCTCCTCCGCGATCTCGCAGCCCCTGCGGACCGCCTGCACGTCGTGCGTGCGGATGAACGTGGCACCGTGGAGCACGGCGATCGCGGACGCGGCGATCGTTCCGGGAAGCCGCTCGGCGGTCTTCAGCTGCTCACGGCCGGCGAGGAAGGACTTGCGGGAAGGGCTCACGAGGACAGGGGAGCCGAGGGCGACGATCTCGGAAAGCCGCGCGAGAATCTCGAGGGAGAAGCACGGATCGCTCGAGAGGAAGTGGCCCAGACCCGGATCGAGGATGATGCGCTCCGGCGCGACCCCCGCCTTCAGCGCGATCCCCTTCTGGGCCCGCAGGAAGTCCATCACCGTCCGCACCACATCGTCGTACTGCACCTCCCGGATCGTCGTGCGCGGTGAGGTGTCCTTCGCATACATGAGCACGAGGGAAGCCCCGCTCCGCGCGACGCGGGGGAACATCTCCGGATCCCTCCCCGCCGTGACGTCATTCACCATCATGACCCCGCGCGCGAGCGCCTCCCCTGCCACCGTGGCTTTCCAGGTATCGATCGCGAGGAGCGCTTCCGGGAAATCCCTCCGGAGTGCCTCGATGATGGGCATTGTCCGCTCCAGCTCCTCCGCGACAGTGACGTCATTGGACCCCGGACCCGTTGATTCCCCTCCCACTTCCAGATAGTCCGCGCCTTCTTTCAGGCACTGCTCCGCCTGCCGGAGGGCGGCATCGACGGAAGGGAAGCGACTGCCTTCGTAGAAGGAATCAGGTGTGACGTTCAGGACGCCGACGATGCGCACTGTCCCCACGACGACATCATGCGAAGGAGGGCAGCCGGACTCAAGGCAAAAGACCGGAAATAACGAAGCTGTAAGCTTGAAGACATAAGCTATAAACAACTGCTTGGGGCTTACAGCTCAGAGCTTCGCTCACTCCTCCCACGCCTTCTCCAGATACTCCCGCACGCAGCGCTGCGCGTTGAAGAAGCCGATGAGTCCGATGGCGCGCTTCATGCGGCGGATCCAGCGGGTGCGTCCCGCGAAGTAGTACTCGGGAATCACCTCGTACTGCAGCTGCGTGTAGATATCTTCGGCATCGACGATGCGATGCTCCTCCGGCGTCACCGCCTGCACGAGCGGACCGATGCGCCAGCCGGCTTCGGGGTCAAAACCGTAGCCCTCGATCCACCACCCGTCGAGCGTGGAGAGGTTCAGGACACCGTTGAGGCAGGCCTTCATGCCCGAGGTCCCCGACGCCTCATGGAGGCGCATCGGCGTATTGAGCCAGATGTCCGCCCCCTGCGTGAGGAGCTTCGCGAGATCCGGATTGTAGTTCTCGAGGTAGACGACTTCCACGAAGTCCTTAAGCTCCGCCGAGCGCTGCACCATGCGCTGGATGACGCCCTGCGAGAAGGGGTCGGAAGGGTGCGCGTTGCCCGCATGGATGATCTGCACGGCACCCTGACAGACCTCCTTCAGACGTTCGAGATTGGAGTACAGGAGCTCCGGCTGCTTGTAGGGCACGATGCGACGCGCGCTCGCGATGGTAAGGCGGTCCACCGAGAACTTCTGGCCCGTGCGCGCGTTCACCTCCGCGATGAGCCGCGCCTTGCCGGCCTGATGGGCGGTCCAGAGCTCCTCATCCGGATAGTTCCTGCACGTCTCGAGGAGGACCGACGGGTCCTCGCGCCAGCCCGGACTGAAGCGATCGAAGAGGGCCTGCATCTCGGGACTCGACCATGTGAGGTGGTGGATGCCGTTCGTGACGGCGTCGATCATCTCGCCGGGGAACAGGGAGCGCGACACTTCCCCGTGAATGCGCGAGACACCGCAGGTGTAGCGGCTCATGTGCATGGCGAGGAGCGTCATGGAGAGTGCATCCTCCCCCGCGATCTTGCGGATGTGCCACGGGAGATTGTCCCCCGCAATGCGTGAGGCCAGATCGTAGGGAAAGACATCGTGTCCCGCCTGCACGGGCGTGTGCGTGGTGAAGGCACAGGACCGACGGACATCCTCATCCTTCCAGTCACGCTCCCGCAGGAGCTCCAGCGTGAGGAAGGCCGCATGCCCCTCATTCATGTGGTACGTGCCGATGTCCCGGTAGCCCAATGCCCGGAGCATGCGCACGCCGCCGATCCCGAGCACCAGCTCCTGCCGGATGCGCATCGCCTGATCGCCGCCATAGAGGTAGTGCGTGATCTCGCGGTCCTCCGGTTTGTTCTCCGGAAGATTCGTATCGAGAAAGTAGATGGGCACCATGTTCTTCGCCCCTGCGAGCTCGTACACCCACACGCCGATGGTGACGGGACGCCCCTCGACGAATATGGTCACGGTCTGCGGCAGCTTCTTCAGATGCTCCTCCGGATTCCAGTGCATATCGTCGTAAGACTGCGAGCCGTCATGGTGGATGGTCTGGCGCAGATACCCGTGCTGCCAGCACACGGTCATGCACGCGGCCTTCACGCCGAGATCCGCGCAGGAGCGCATGAGATCGGCCGCCAGAATCCCGAGGCCGCCCGCGAAGGTCGGCATCGAGCTCTTCAGGCCTACTTCCATCGTGAAGTATGCGACAGTGAGGGGGGACGGCATGGGAGTGTACTTTCGTAAGTATTATACAACATTTCGTTCGGCTCAGGAATATCCCGTGACCGCCCGGAGATTCCTGTCTATCCTTGCCTGTGATGGCACGGGTCAACCCCTTCATCTTCCGGACTTACGACATCCGCGGCAAGGCGCTCACCGAGCTCACCGAAGAAGCCTGCCTCCTCATCGGCAAGGCCTTTGGCTCGACGGTTCGCGAACTCTACGGGAAGGAGCATCCCACGCTCGCCGTGGGACGGGACATGCGCACCCACAGCCCCCAACTCAAGAGCGCCCTCGTCGCCGGCCTCGTCTCCACGGGCTGCACGGTGCTGAAGATCGGAGAGACGCCCACCCCCACGAACTACTTCACCATCTGCGACCGCCAGCTCGACGGCGGCCTCCAGATCACCGCAAGCCACAACCCGAAGGAGGACAACGGCATTAAGCTGCAGATCCGGGATGCTGCCGCCTTCGCGGGGGAGGATATCCAGCGGCTCCGGGAGCGCATCGAACGCGGGGATTTCCTCACGGGAAAAGGATCGGAGGAGACGATTGATGCCGTCGGACCTTACCTCCACTTCCTCCAGAAGGAATTCGGAAGGTGCGGCGAAGGCCTCACGGTCGCGATCGACACGGGCAACGGCGCCACGGGCCCCGTGTGCCTCCGGGCATTCGAGAGTGCCGGGGCGAAGGTGATCGGGCTCTACCTCGACCCGGACGGGACGTTCCCGAATCACCCCGCCGATCCAAGCAAGACCGCAACCCTCCGCGAGCTCCGGGAGACAGTGGTCGAGAGGGAGGCACACATCGGCTTCGGCTTCGACGGCGACGGCGATCGCGTCGGACTCGTGGACGAGCGTGGGCAGATCCGCACTGCGGATGAGACCCTGCTCCTCCTCGCGAGAGAATACCTCCGGAAGTTCCCGGGCGCCGCCATTGTCTTCACGACGAGCATGTCCTCCACCCTCGAGACGGAGATCCGAAAGTGGGACGGGAAGCCTGTCATGTGCGCCGTGGGACATTCCATTGTGGAGCACGAGATGAAGAGGACGGGCGCCCCGCTCGGCGGCGAGCAGTCCGGCCACTTCTTCCTCGCCGACCGCGCGCACGGCTACGACGACGCGCTCATCGTGGCCCTCGAGCTCCTCACGATCCTCCGCGAGGCGCAGCAGCCCTGCTCCGCGCTCTTCGCGGACTTCCCGAAGGTCTACCACGCGGAGGAGCTGCGGCTCGGCTGCCCGGACAGCGAGAAGACGCGCATTGTCCGCGCCATCACCGCACACTTTCGGAAGGAGTACCCCGTGGACACGACCGACGGCGCGCGCATCGATTTCAGCGACGGGGCATGGGCGAACATCCGCCAGAGCAACACTTCTCCTCTCCTCTCGGTCTGTATGGAAGCACGGAGCGAAGAGAAGCTTGCCACCATGCAGAAGATCATCGTGGCACACCTGAAGACCCATCCGGAGATCACGTGGAAATAACACACTGGGGACCACCTTCCCCATAAGAACGATCAAAAAGTTTGCTCAAACATACCGC
Organism: Candidatus Peribacteraceae bacterium; assembly: GCA_028717505.1. GTDB lineage: Bacteria > Patescibacteriota > Gracilibacteria > Peribacterales > Peribacteraceae > JAQUNQ01. The sequence continues at coordinate 2,013 of JAQUNQ010000011.1, read as the reverse complement.
TCTGGTAGACTCTCCCCTGATGTGGCCCTTCCGCCGTCGAGAGGAAAAGAAGAAAAGCCGCCTGGTAAAGCGGTTGGTCGTTGGGCTGATCATCGGTGGGGCCATCGGCTCCATCGTGGGGAGCAAGCTCCTCGAGAAGCACGAGAAAGAGGAGGGCTTGGAGGAGGAAGATCAATGATATAACTCACTCCTCGAGTTCCCCGACGAGGCTCTTCTCCATGAGCTCGCGGATGCGGTTGTGGTTCGTCGTCTGCGTGAGGACCCACATCAACTTCACGAGCGCGCACTCGAACGTCATGTCCTTGCCGGAGATCACGCCGAATTGCTCGAGGGTGATCTGCTTGCGGAACTGGTGGAGCTCCACCCGGCCACGGATGGTCTGGGACGTCATCACGATGGGGATGCGCTGCCCGGTGACCGCGCGCAGCCACGGAAAGAGGCGCTCGGGGAGCATACCCGAACCGTACGCCCGCATGAGGATGCCGTGCGGTGCCGTGGAGAGCACGGCATCGAGGAAGTGCTGCTCGAGCGCGGGATGGAGGGTCACGACGGAGACATGGGAATCGAACGCTGCATGCGCCGAGAGCTGGCGCTTGCGCCGGACCATGCGATGATCGGCGAGGTGCACGCCGATATTGAACTCCGCCAGCGGCGAGATGCGCGTGGTGTCGAAGGTCTCGAAGAGTGATTGATCCACTTTCTTCGCACGGCAGCCGCGGAGCACGCGCGGGCCGAGTGCCACGCAGACCTCCGCGATGTCCAGCTGCGCAGCGCGGATGGCGTAGACGAAGTTCATCCGGCCGTCCCCAGCGATGTCATTAATAGGAAGGAGCGCGCCCGTGAGGATGACCGGCTTGCTTAAGCCCTGCAGCGCGAAACTCAGGGCCGCCGCCGTGTAGCTCATGGTATTGGTGCCGTGCACGACGACGAACCCGTCGAAGTCATCGTAGAGGCGCTCGATGGTCTCCGCGATCTCCTTCCAATCCTGCGGGGTCACCTCCGAGGAACCAACGTTATTCAGGGAGAAGAACTTCAGAGCCACCTCACGCTGCAGCTCTGGAAGGAAACGGTGGATCTCGTTCAAAGACTCGATCGGCTCGATGCGACCGGTCTTGCGGTTCATCTTCATCCCGATGGATCCGCCGACGTACAGGAGTGCAATGCGCGAACGAGCCACTGTGAACGCGGGGAAGGGTGGAAGAAGTCTACGCAAATCACCCCGCGCATCCAGCAGAACATGCCAGATTTACCTACCCAGATTTTTTCTCTTGAACTTGCCAAAAATCGCCGCCTCGATGGATTCAATGGTCCTGGGGAGTTGACCTTCGGCATTCACCACCTGCGCATCGCAGAGAGGGGCATCCTTGAGCTCGCGATCCATGCTTGCGAGGCGCCTCGCAAGCTCCTCCTCGCTGATCGGCGCGCGCCTGCGGATGCGCTCGACAAGCTGTTGCCGGCTCTCGGGGAGGATGAAGATGGACTGGAGCGCGTACGGCGCCTCCTTCCCGGCAAAAAGCGGGTGCTGGCGGATGCTGTGGAATCCCTGAATGTCCACCTCCCGCACCACGATCTTCCCCTCCTCGATCGCCGGAATGATCTCGTCGCGGAGCGTGCCGTAGCGCGCCCCCTCGTGCACCACCGCCCATTCCAGAACTTCTCCCGCCTGCACCAGCAGGTCAAACTCCGCCTCCTGCAGGAATCGGTAGAGATCCTCCCCCTCGCCGGGGCGCCGCTGGCGCGTGGTGGCGCTCCGCGGAAAGACGAGCTCGGGATGGCGCGCTTTGAGTTCACGGAGGACCACGCTCTTCCCCACGCCGCTCGGGCCGATCACGAGGATGAGCCTGCCCTTTCCCCGCGAGGGCGTGCCGCCAGCTGGAGAAGGAACCGTCATCGCACGGCATCCTACCGCATGCGCTCATTGTCCGACCAGCCAGTCTGTGCTATACTAATTAGATTTGTTCCTTCAGACCCCCGCTCATCCTCCCGCAGGGAGAAGTGAGAAGTGACGCCGCA
>JAQUNQ010000010.1 GCA_028717505.1 Candidatus Peribacteraceae bacterium | reverse complement strand
ATAGCCATGACGAAGGAGCTCGTGGGGAATTACAACTCCGCCTACGGCTTCCTCCAGCTCTTCGGCATCCTCGCTGACTTCGGTCTCTATGCCATCGCGGTGCGGGAGTTGAGCCGGCCCGAGCAGAGCACGCGCATGATCGGCGCCCTCTTCATTCTTCGTCTTGCCGGCGTCTGTCTCTCATTGGGCACCGCCGTCCTGCTTGTGTGGATCATCCCCGCCTGGAGAGGGACGCCTCTTCCCCTCGGTGTGACTTTCGCCTCTCTCACACCATTCTTCACGCTCACTGGCGGTATCTTTCGCTCAGTCTTTCAGGTGCGCTACCGCATGCATCTGGTCTTCATCGCGGAGGTCCTGCAGCGCATTCTCACCACCGCGCTCATCGGACTCTTCATTGTAATCGGTATTCGCGGAACGACGGATACGCGCATCCTCGACCTCGCCCTCATCATTGGAAGCGCCGGAGCTTTCGTCTACTTCCTCCTGAGTTTCCTCTTCGTCCGACGCCTGACATCCATCGCAATCCGCTGGGATGCCCCCCTCCTCAGGGAACTCCTGCGAAAGGCATTTCCCTTCGGGGTCGCTTACCTCTGCATCGCATTTTACCGGCAATTCGATCTCACGCTGATCGCCCTTCTGCGACCGGACTTCGAGCTGCAGAACGCCTACTATGGCATCGTGGCCCGCATCATGGACATGGGCTTCATCATGCCAACCTTCCTGCTCAATTCGACGCTCCCCACTCTGCACGAAGCCTCCATGCGCGGAAAGGACACGCGCTTCCTCCTTGGAAACACCTTCCTGACCCTCCTCCTTATCGGCAGTATCTCCGCGCTCTTCGCCGCCTTCTGGGCGCGCCCTCTCACGATGCTCCTCACCACCGATTCCTACCTCGCCACAGCGACCCGTCCGGGAACGGATACAGCATTGCGTCTGCTCAGCATCCCCCTCCTCTTCAATAGTTTCATCATCTTCCCCTTCTACACCCTCCTCAATTTGGGGAAGTGGCGCCGCCTCGTCTCTTCGTTGCTCCTGGGGTCAATCATTTCCCTCGTCCTCAATCTCCTCTTGATCCCCAGCTTCGGCTTCGTGGGTGCCGCGTATACCTCCATCATTGTCCACCTCCTCCTCGCCCTCCTCCTCTTCCCGCAGGGACTGAAAGCAATGCCGCTCCGACTCGCGGAGACGTCCGTCATGCGCCTCGCCCTCTTCCTCCTCATCCTCACGACGACACTCGCCGTCATCACCCCCTTCCTGACTTCCACACTCTTCGCCGCCTGCGGGCTCGCCGCCATGGCAGTTTTCCTGGTGCTCATGGGATGGGCTCTTGGCATTTCCCGCTTGTTTCCTGATGGAAGGGACACCTTGTCCAAATAGAGAAAATCTGATAGAATGGTTGGAAAGACACACATCCTATGCGCTCCTCTCTCTGTCTCTCTGTCCTCGGAATTCTCTGCCTTCTCCCGGCAACGGTTCTCGCTGCTCCGGCTAATGTGACTGGCATCCAGGTGGAACAGCGCCCGGAAGGCATCCTCGTTAGTTGGGATAAGCCGCAGGAAGCAGAAGATATCGTCTCCTACCGCGTGTACTACGGGCAGGAATCCATCCTGGAAACCGAAGGCGAATATGATGATTTCGAGGACACGGAAGGGCCGGTGCTCGAACTCATGCTTAAGAACATCAGCCCCCTCCCCGCGGAGCTCTTCGTCGCCGTGATGGCGGTGGATGCGGAAGGGGAGGAGAGCCCCTACTTCGTGGAGGAAGCCTCCATCCATCCTGCTCCTGTCATGGCTCCAGTTTCTTCGAGTCCCAGCGCAACAACGCAGGAGGAAATGAATCCCTTCGCAGAAGAGGAGGTAAGTGCTCCTGTCATCACTGAGGGGGGCGCCGCGACCAGCTCCTCTTCCTCCTCCAAACAAATGCCGACAGGGGGATTGAGCCTGGTCCCCGCAGAGGGGGGAAAATCCACCCTCAAGCTCCTCACTACGAAAGCGACTTCCCGCACGAGTGTCCTCCTCACCTTCTCTGCGCCCATCTCCATTGAGCCGTCTTCCGCCGCCTCCGCGTTTGGCATCACAGACCCGAAGGGCGCCGTACTTGCCATGCTGCGCCTCGATATCGAAGGCGCGACGGCCATCATCACGACGTCTCCCCAGTTTGCAGGAACGGTTTACAGGGTGCAGTTGAATGATCCACTGCGCGGCGAAGAGGGGGAGGTCCTTGATGCTACGGAACGGAGTGCCCTCTTCACCGGTCACGAGTCGGGCGAGAAGGAGACACAAGCTACATCCTCCTCTTCGTCCTCCGTACCCATTGCCGTCTCCTCGTCCGCCACAGGAGATATCCAGGACCTCACGTTTGAGGTGACGCCACAGAACAATGGCAACTATACAGTGAGCGTCCGCTGGCAGGCTCCCACAAGCTACACACCAAGCATCTATGCCATCCGCCAGAGCCGCGATGGAGGGAAGACCTTTGGAGCAGCCCAATACCTCGATGGCTCACTGCAGGGAATCCAACTCAAAGATGTCACCCCGGGAGAGTTCGGCATCGGCGTGAATGCTCTCGACGCACAGAACAATGCGTCCCCGGGCGTCTTCCGCTCCGTCGACCTCGCACGGAGCGCAGCACTTCCCGCCAGCGTCATCCCGGGCTGGACCCTCCAGCGAAACACGAGCTTCACGAGTGTGGCGCCCTCGACCACTCCCATTCGCCGCCCGCTCTCCCGCACAGGAGAACCTGTCGGGCTGCTTTGCCTTGCGGCGCTCGGCGCAGCGGCCGGGTGGAGGCGTATGCAGGGGAAGAAACGGGCCAGCTGAGTAGAGGACACCGAGCTGCAGTGCTACGCTGACGAGCTTCATGCACTCTCCTCTCTTTCTGCAGCGCGGATGGCGATGGTGGCTCCTCGCGAGTCTCCTTCTTGCCGTACTCAGTGCTTTCGCGATACGGGAACTCTCCCTCCTTCCCGACGGAAAAACGCATGCCTTTTTCCTCAATGTAGGCGAGGGGGATTCCATCCTGCTCATGAGCCCGTCAGGGAAACATATCCTTGTTGATGGAGGGCCCGATCTCTCCGCTCTCGAGGAGTTGGGAAAGACGCTGCCTTTTTTCCATCGATCCATTGACCTCCTCATTCTCACGCATCCCGATCTGGATCATCTCTCTGCTCTCCCGGAAGTGCTCCGACGCTATGCCGTCCGGCGCGTGCTCCTCCCACAAGCAGAGAGCCGTGCAGGCCGCTACCGATTACTTCTCTCTGAAATAGCTGCCCGGAAAGTCCCCGTCCTTCTCGTCGATTCCACGCAAGACATTGACCTTGGCGATGGGGTCATTCTCGATGTGCTCTGGCCTCCACTTCTCCTCCCGGAGAAGTTCGCCCGGGATTCCAATGCGACTTCCATCGTGCTGAAAGTGCTCACAACAAGCGGCAAGACGCTGCTCCTCACGGGAGATATCGAGCAAAATACGGAGCGCGCCCTCCTCGCCGGGGGCATCGATCTCCATGCGACGATCCTCAAGGTGCCACACCATGGGAGCAAGACATCCTCGTCCACCGGCTTCCTTCTCGCAGTACATCCTGACACTGCCATCCTCTCTGTGGGAGAGGTGAATCCCTTCGGGCATCCCGCCCCTGCCATTCTCGACCGCTATCGCACATTGGGAATCCTTCTGCGCAGTACGGCGCAAGAGGGCCCGATCCACATAGATCTGTAGAAAAACCCCCAAAGACTGCCATTTTCCTAGCTTCAGGAAGTGGCCTCAGCGTACCATAATCCCGTGAAGGTACTCCTGCTTCTGGCGGGCCGCTCGAAGCGCTTCTGGCCGCTTCACGAGAAGACGCTCTTCCCCATCTGTGGGAGGACTCTTCTGGAAATCCAAGTGGAGCGTCTCCGGCAGGTTGGCCTCAAGGACATCATTCTCGTCGGGGGAACGCATAATCTTGCACAAGCCAAAGCCCTCCTTCCTGATCTCCCAACTATCGAACAGAGCGACCTTTCGCTTGGGATGCGCGGCGCTCTCCTCTCCGCGCTCCCTTCGATTTCGCGCGACCCCGTCCTCATTGTGAGCGGTAACGATGTCATCGACGCACAGGGATTCGCTTCGGTTCTCGCTATCGGAAAGAAAGAGAAGACTGGTGGAGCCCTTCTCGCCCGTCGCGTGAGCAGCTACTTCCCCGGGGGATACCTCACCACCACGGGCGACCGGGTGACCTCGATTGTTGAGAAGCCGGAACCGGGCAAAGAGCCGGGTGACCTCGTGAACATCGTCGTACATTTGCACCAGAGTCCCCACCTCCTGCTGGAGGCTCTCCGTTCAGTGGGTGATGAAGGTGATGACGGATATGAGCGTGCACTCGCCCTCCTCTTTAAAGAGCATCCTTACCATGCAGTACCCTATGAAGGATTCTGGCAACCGATCAAATATCCCTGGCACCTCCTTCCCCTTCTTTCCCATTTGCTTACAGAGATCACCACCCCCTCCATCCACCGCTCCGCAAGCATTCATCCGAGCGCCGTCATCGAGGGCAATGTCATCATTGATGAGGGTGTGCGCATTTTCCCCCACGCAGCCATTGTCGGCCCGTGCTTCATTGGGAAGCATAGTGTTGTAGCTAATAATGCGCTCGTGCGGCAGGCAAGTATTGGGGATCGCTGCGTTGTTGGTTACAGCACCGAGGTGAAATCCTCCGTGCTCGCCCGCGATGTGTGGACGCATATGACCTACATCGGAGACAGCATTGTTGGAGAGAATGTTTCCTTCGGCGCCGGGACTGTCCTCGGAAATCTTCGGCTGGACGAAGGAGAGATATCCTCCGTCGTCGGCGAGGAGAGCCTCTTAACCCATCTGCGAAAGTTTGGAGCGGCCATCGGTGATCATTGCCGTCTCGGCATTCATGTCGGCACAAACCCCGGCGTGAAGATCGGACAGGGGAGCTTCATTGGGAGCGGCACCCTCGTGAATCAAGACATTCCCGAACGAAGTTTCGTCTCTGTGAAGGGGGGAGTCCTGACCATCCGGGAGAACCGCTCCTCTCCTCCCACCGCGCAGAGCCGGTCCAATTTACACTCTATCCCGAAGCCCAAAACCCCTTAGGCCGCACACAAAAGTTATCCACACTTCCCGTGGATAACGCCTGGAAGGGTTTTGCCTTCTCTCTCTTCCCCTTTCCACATACATTTTAATCTTTCGGCTTCAATGAGCCAAAAAATTAGGGTTTCTTTGTTTGACTCATCCCTCCCATAACTTTCCACAAGTTTTCCACACCCTTTGCACAGGGGTCAGGAGTGAAGTTTGGCTCTTTCTCTCCCTTTTCATTCCTACTTAATCTCCTTTACAAGAGATTTCCACACACTAGACTGAAAAACACGAGAGGATAAATAGATGTTTTGATGACGGCTATTTTTATAGAATAGAATTATACTTTTCTCTCATCAGATGAAACTCCTCTGCAAAACCCCCGATCTCCTCCAAGCACTCACTCTTGTGAGTAGGGCAATCAGTGGTCAGCAGGCTCTGCCGATTCTTGGGAATATTCTCATTGAGGTGGAGGGGAAACGTTGCAAGGTGAGTGCGACAGATTTGGAGTTGAGTATCGTGACGAATTTTGAGGCGACCATTGAAAATGAGGGGGCGATCACTGTCCCGGCCAAAGCCATTCTCAACTTCGCACAGTATAACTCCGACCCTGAAGTGCTCCTTGAGACGAGTGAGGGGACCCAACTTAAATGCACTTCCAAACACGCCAAAACACTCATTGCTGGAGAGGCCGCCTCTGAGTACCCAACCATTGCACCCATTGAGAAGGAGATTACCTTTACCCTCGATGCGCCACCCCTCCTCGATGCACTCCATATGGTGACCTTTGCCTCAACCAAAACCACTCTCCGGCCAGTTCTCTCTGGAGTTTTCCTCCATGCGGAACGCGGGAACCTCACTCTCGTTGCCACGGATAGTTATCGTCTCTCGGAATACAAGATTCCCACCAAAGCCGCGGATAAGGACATCTCCTGCATTGTGCCAGCGAAAGTCCTCGAGGAACTCAAATCCATTCTCGGCTCTCGTAAGGGGGAGCAGAAGGAGGAGGGGGGGAAGAAGGAGAAAGAGGAGAAGAAAGAGAAAGCACCGGCCATGTCCGTGCAGGTGTCCCTCAGCAAACATCAAATTGAGCTGCAGATTGGGCAGACCCATCTCCTTTCCCGTCTCATTGAGGGGCGATTCCCGGACTACAAACAGATCATTCCCAAAGAGGAGAAGACGCAAGTTCTCCTCTCCACAAAAGAACTTCTCACTGTTGTCCGGCGCATGCATTACTTCGCGAAGGAGATTAATAACAACCTCACCTTCACTTTTGGGAAGGACTCCGTGCATATCCGCACGCCGCAGACACAGGCGGGACGGGATGAGGCAACGATCAGCGGGAAGATGAAAGGAGGGGAGAATAAAATCGCCTTGAGCTCTTCCTATCTCCTCGATTTCCTCGCGCATGCGGATGGAGAGGAAGTGGAGCTGCTCCTCACGGACAGCATGCATCCCGCCGTCTTCCACATTCCTTCCAATTCCCTTTTCCTCCACCTCATCATGCCCCTCCGGATTCAGGAGGAATGAGAGGTGCTCTCTGGAGCGCGGAAGGTTTTTTCACTGAGATTTTCAGAGATTTTCGTACAAACACGTAGCGTCTCCTATGTTTCCTTCATCTCTCCTTGGACGGAGTACCCATCAAGAACTCGTTCAGCTCCTCAAAGCTGAGCGGCGTCTCGTGCTCTCTGGGGCCTCCAATGAAACTGCAAAGGCACTCCTCCTCGGGGCTGTCCTGGAGCAGGAGCCACGTCGCACACTCCTCGTGACGGAGAAGGAGGAGGGGGTGGAGGCATTGCGGCACTGGCTGCAGTTCTTCGGACAGGAGACACATTCCCTTCTTCCCATCGAGAATGGGGATGGCGAGATTGTGCCAGAGGCGCTCCAGCTCTTCCTTCTCTTCATGCGAGGGGAGGGGAAAGAGGTCTTCCTCTGTCCGCGTTCCCTCTGGGATACGTCTTTCCCGCTCTTCTCGGAGCTCCTCGAGCAGATGATCACTTTGAAGAAAGGCGAGGAGGTGAATTTTACCGCGTTCGTCGAAGAGCTGATTGAGCGGGGGTATCAGCACGGCGCGGATCTCTACCTCTCGCCGGGCGAGTACAGGCGCATCGGGGACGTCTTCGATATCTTCCCTGTGCAGGCGAGCCACCCCTACAGGATTTCCTTCAATCTGGACAAGGTGGAATCGATCCTTGCTGTGGACGCGGAGGATCTCTCAAAGACGAGCCCTGGTGGGTCTTCCCTTGAGATCTTTCCCATTCTCTATGAGAAGGTTTCTTCCCTCGAGCGGCAGCTCTCCGAGCGTCTCCTCCTTGTGCTGGATGATCAGGACGACATTCCTTTCCCCCTCAAAACGTCCTCTCTGCGCTTCACGCCGTTCCCAGAGAGCGATGCCCATCACGCGCACGTGCGCTACCTCTCCGTGCTGAAGTTCTACACCCTCACGGATTTTCTCAATGACGTGCGCGACAAACTCCTGCAGCAGTGGACCATCTTCGTGGTGACTAAGCGGCTCGATGAGCTCAAGACGATCTGCCAGGAGGAACACATCACATTCACGGCGGATGTGAAGGAACGCCGGCCGGGCACACTCGTGCTCGTTGGGGCGGCAGAAGAGGATCTCCTCCCGCACTCCCTGCAGAACCCAGATCTCAAGTTCGCGCTCCTCACCGACCGCGAGATTTTTTCGCTCCGCAAGGCGGGCAAGCAGCGGAGTGTTGCCAAGCTCGCGCTCGATTTCATCACGTCGCTCGTGCCGGGTGACTACGTGGTCCACATGGACCACGGCATCGGGCACTTTGAAGGGATGACGCAGAAGGAGGTGGACGGGACGGTGCGGGAATACCTCGAGCTGACGTATGCCGAGAACGACAAGCTCTTCGTGCCGGTGGATCAGGCGGACAAACTGAGCAAGTTCGTCTACGAGGAGGGGCAGGAGCCGGTTCTCACGCGGCTCGGCACCTCGGAGTGGAAGCGCATCGTGAAGAAAATGGAGGAGGAGACGAAGCAGATCGCCGGGGAGCTCCTCGCCATCTACGCCAAGCGCGCCAAAGCCAAGGGCTTCGCCTTCGGGTCTGATACAGCAGTTCAACATAAGTTTGATCAGGCATTCCCCTACCAGGAGACGCCCGGGCAGATCAAAGCGATCGAGGACCTGAAGAGGGACATGGAGAGTGGGCATCCTATGGACCGCCTCATCTGCGGGGATGTGGGCTTTGGGAAGACGGAGGTGGCCATGCGCGCCGCGTTTAAGGCTGTGCAGGCGGGCAAGCAGGTGGCTGTCCTCGCGCCCATCACCATTCTTGCCGACCAGCACTATCACAATTTTGAGGAGCGCATGGCTCCGTTCAAAATCCGCGTGGAAATGCTGAGCCGCTTCCGATCGGTGAAGGAGCAAAAAGAGATTTTGGAACAGCTCCGGAAGGGCGATGTTGATGTGGTCATCGGGACGCACCGGCTCCTGCAGGAGGATGTGAAGTTTCTAAACCTCGGTCTTCTCGTCATCGACGAGGAGCAGCGCTTCGGTGTGAAGCAGAAAGAGAAATTCAAGGAGATGCGTGCCTCCATCGACATCCTCACTCTCACGGCCACTCCCATCCCGCGAACACTCAATCTCGGGCTTCACAAGCTGCGCGACATTTCCACCATCACGACGCCGCCCCCCGGCAGGCTTCCGATCATCACGGAAGTGCGCAAATACTCCGAGTCACTTATCCGCCATGCCATTGCTTTCGAGCTCGAGCGCAAGGGGCAGGTCTTCGTGCTCCATAACCGCGTGGAGACGATCGATGCCTTTGCGGATAAATTGCGCAAACTCATTCCCGAGGCGCGCTTCATTGTGGCGCATGGGCAGCTCAAGGCGGATGACCTCGAGAAGCGCGTGCTTGCCTTTAAGAACGGGGAGGCAGATGTCCTCGTGAGTTCCACCATTATCGAGAACGGGATCGATCTCCCGCGGGCGAACACTCTCGTGATCAACGAGGCGGAGCACTTCGGGCTCGCGCAGCTCTACCAGCTGCGTGGTCGTGTGGGGCGCAGCAAGGTGCAAGCCTACGCATATTTCCTCTACCACGGTCAGAAGCTCAAGGAGGATGCGAAGAAGCGTCTGAGGGCGATTGTGGAGGCCTGCGAGCTCGGGAGCGGCTTCCAGGTCGCCATGCGGGATCTCGAGATCCGCGGCGCCGGCGAGATCCTCGGGGCCAGCCAGTCGGGGACCATGCAGACTGTCGGCGTGAGCCACTACCTCCGCATGCTCAAGCATGCCGTGGAGGAGCTGAAGGCGGGAGGGAAGGAGGAACTCGAGGAGGAGATCAATGTGGAGATTCTTCTGCCGATCGAAGCGCTCCTGCCGTCCTTCTACATCACGGACGAGCAGGAGAGAATCTCCGTCTACCAGAAGCTTGCAGGCAGTGAGGATGAGGGCATCCTGAAAGAATTTGAGGAGGATATCCGCGAGGAGTATGGCGAGCCGCCCAAGCAGGTGAAGAACCTCTTTGCCGTCTTACGCCTGAAGCTTGCCTGCCGCCATGCCGGCGTTCTCCGCGTGAAGATGGAGCATGAGGGAGGCAAGGACGAGGTGGTCCTCACGCTCGCCTCCCGCGTCACGGCGAAGGAGATCATGCAGCTCCTGAAGGAGAATCCGCAGTGGCGCATCTCCGGCTCCCTGCTCCGCATCGGCTTCGAGGACCTCCAGAAGCATGGAGGAAAGGAGGAAACACAGTGGATCAGTCATCTCTCGAAGGAGATCCGATCGCTCGAAAAGAAGGATCACAAACCCAAGGAAGACCAGTGAGGGGCGGTTTAAGCGGAAAGGCGAGAATTGCCAATTCTCTTGAAATTTGGTAGAATATTGATGAAAAGACATGGCGAACACAAACCCTCCCGTCCTCCCCGTTCCCCCTCCGTCGAAGTCCGGCGAGGAGATCTATGACGCGATCATGCGGGAGATCGAGCCGGAGCTTGTGACGGATCAGTTGCCGCTGCTGAAAGAGAAGTACAAGGAGGAAACTCCCGAGCAGAAGAACGAGCGCGGGGCGCGTTACCAGAAAGCGTTCGAGGAGTATGACCGGCGCTACAAGCTGTACCTCTCCGCGCAGCACGAGAAGGTGCGCCAGTTCAAGAAGAGTGCGCTCGGCTTCGTCGAGGCACATACCAACCAGGACGATGCGGCGAAGATGCAATCACTGGAATCTTCTTTTTCCAAGCCCTAAACATGTTCACGACATTCCATCCCTCTTCAGCCTTTGGAGGTTCCGCGGAGCGGAGACTCCTTGGGTTCGCGCCTCTCCCGGGGCCGGAGGCAGCACGTCCGCCTGAAACTAAAGCGGAGATAAAACAGGTTCTTGAGAAATTAGGGCCTCTCTCCCCTGAAGTTGCAGCAGAAATGGCGAAGGTAAGAATAGATGAAGCCGGGAAGACTGACGAGCAATTACGAGAGGACTATCGAAAGGGATTGAAAGCAGCAGGCGAAATCTATTTTAAAAATTTGAAGGATGCCAGCCTGAGTTCCGCCGATGCACTGGTAAGATTGAATGCGGACTTCCGTGATGCGGGTGCAAGGATCCAATTTGCACCAGACGGCGAGAATAAGGTAAAAGTCAGCGAGGGAAGAGTGGGTCCTGCAGCGGCGGAAGGAGGTGAAAGAAAACTCACTGCGGAACAGGAGAAAAAAATCGAGGAGGCACTCACTGAGATGTCCGACTTGGCGGATGCTGCGAAGGAAGTAGTTGCCGCGTTTGAGACGCCGGGGGCGAGAGAGCAGGGCATTAAGGCTATGGAGGCACTGGGCAAACTCTCGCCCGAAGCCCAGAAAGTCATCCTCAATAACGGGGGGAAAATTTTGAGAGGAGACTTCCCCCCCAACATCGCGCCGGCGATGCGTGCAGAACTCACCACATTCCGGAATACGCTCGGGAACAAAGGATGCGAGGTCATTGCCAATGTCCTGGATAAGGCCAGTGGGGTAGCCGAAGCCGAAGCGGGCCCCGAGGACGACAAACTCAGCCCCATTGAACTGGAGCAAATCGCGAAGAAGGGCGAGGCGCTCATGAAGGACTTCAAGCAGGAAACGGCGACGGAAGATCAGAAGGCTCTGAAGTTCGCGGAGCTCCGCATGGCGGGGGTTGACGTGAGTGATGAGGAGAAGGTCCTCAATAAAGGACTCTCGGTCCAACAGCGCTTCGCGCCGCCCGAAGGCGGGAAATTCGCCCGTTTGATCAATAAAGTCGTGGGGATGATCACGTGGGTTTGCGTTCAGTTCCGGGGGGCGAAGGGGGAGGTGAATAAGGCGCTGGGGATAAAGCCGGCAGAAGAGGCTGCAGGTGGTGCGGAAGCAGCCCCGCTCAATCCCGACCAGAAGAAGCGGCGGGATGATTTGAAGAAGGAGATGGTGGATAAGACAAAGACCAGCGATCAACTTCTTACGGACAAGAAGAATGAATTAAAAACGGCGAACACCAATGTTGCGACGCACACCGGGACAGTGGCGGGGTTGGAGGCGCAACAGAAGGCCAACCCGGATCAACCGCCACCCGCTGGCCTCGCTGGAGCTCGTGAGGCTCTGCAGACAGCTCAGCAGAAGCAGCAGAAACTTCAGGCGGAAGTGAAGGAACTGGAGGCCATGAAACAGGAGACTGCTCAGGCTCTGCAGAAAGTGACACAGCAGCTTCAGGGGTTGGAGACGCTTCTCAAGATGGATAAGGTGAAGGATGTGGGGGGAGCTGGAGATCTTGCAACTGCTCTCCAGAAAGTCGAATGCAGGATCCAAGAACCAGGCCTCAAGCTTCAATTGTGCGAGAAGGGCGGAGGTGTTCTCGCGCTCAATGATGCCACTCTCAAGCCCATTCTCAATGCGGCTTTTGAGAAACTTCATCTGCAGCCCCAGCAGGTGCTCTCCTTTGCCGCGGACAATGAATTTCAAAATCCAGATCAATTTGCCCAAGTGCTGGCGAAACTGAGCGAGAGCTTCACGAAGGAGGCAAACAAGCCTCCGGAAGCGCCAGCGGCTGCGCGATGATCAAAGGTTCCTGAGCAACTTATGGCAGGAGTGATTTCCTGAAGAGGAGATGATAATTTTCCGCATCGATCGTGAGTCCTTCGGCACAGAGCGGAGGGGTCGTCACGAAGTTCTTCTCCATCTCATCGAACATTTGATTGTAGAAAGGTGTCCGCTTCCGCTGCGGGAATTCCTCTTCGTACTTGAAGAGGACCACCTCGGCGCGCTTCATGTTGTTGAGCATGCTGTATGTCAATCGGTCCTCTTCGAGGAAGTAATGTTCCAGGAAGAAGAGGGGGCCGAGAGGCAGGTGCTTCGTCGCACCAAAAACAGAAGTATTGGAGATGCCGAAGTAGAGGTACCGCTCCACATGGCAGCGATCGAGGACGAGGTCGAGATCCCGAGCGACGGCCTCGTCTGTCAACCAGTATCCGGATAGTTTCCCGCCGCTCAGGAGATGATTCACCTCCTTGGTGAGTGGCTCGATAGGCAGGAGCAGGATGAGGGCTGCGAAACCGGGAAAAAGCATCTTCTTCCAGTGGCTCGGCTTTTGATCGGGAGCCATGAAATTCCGGAGAGTCAGGAAGAAGAACCCGAGGATCATCGGAACCGCGAAGACGAGGTGCCGGCCGGAGAAGTTCCCCGTCGTTCCGGCGGCGAGTATCAGCAGGTATCCGGCAAGCAGGATGCGCAGGAGAGTGAAAGAGATTTTCCGTATACGATCCCGTCTGAGCGCGGAGAGCAGGACGGGGAGGAACATGCACGTGAGCACGAAGAGCGCGAAGACCCAGGAAAAATCCAGAAGAGTGATCGCGACTCTTTCCACCCGCAGGCCCTGGAGCCAGAGCGGCTCTGCCGCGAGCCGCTTGAAGAGCATGAAGGGGAGATAGAGCGTGGTGTAGGCTCCGAGGACACGCAGCAGCCCGAGTGCAATGGCGAACCAGCAGAGCGCGAGTACTTGCGGGTAGAGGTAGAGGCGAAGGAAGGCGCGCGGTGTCGGCAGGAGGAGAACAGCGAGGACAAAAACAGAAAGGATAAAGGGTTCTTTGAAGAAGAGTGCGAGGAAAATCAGGAGGCTCGCGAGGAGGATTCTCCCGCGGCTCGCGATGGGGCGGAGGAGAAGAACCGCATAGGCGCAGGCGAAGACCGCGCCAAAGGATTCCACCTGGAAGCCGCCGGCGAAGGCCGCCGTGAAAAAGGCGATGACAGAGCCGGTAATGAACGCGAGGGCGAAGAATACAGAGCACTGTCTCTTTGGGAGATCGCTGGAAATACTCGCAGTCCCACTCCGGACGAGAAGGGGGAGGAGCGCGATGACGAGCAGCTGAGCGAGGCGGGCGAACGCCGCAGAATGCGAGAGGAGAATGGAAAGGGCGCTCACGAGGAAAATCCCCGGGGGCTTGCTCTCGAAGAAGTCGATATAGGGAAGAAATCCTCTCGTGATGCCCCTTCCCACAGCAAAGTAAATAGCGGCTTCCTGCACGAGATCGCCGAAGAACTGCTCGACGAAAGCAATGAGAAGGAGCAGGGAAGAGGCGACGATGGCGAGAAAGAAGCAGGCACGGAAAAGTACTGTCTTCCTGTCTCCATTGGCTCCGAAAGCGTTCTTTCTCATGTTGTCACGGTAGCACTCCCCGAGGGGGGCTTCCATGCGAACGATGGCTGGTGCCCAGGAGAGGGATCGAACCTCTATCCCGCTTGCGCGGGACCAGCTCCTAAGGCTGGCGCGTCTACCAATTCCGCCACCTGGGCAAGAGAAGTATGAAAGAACTCTCGTGAGGATACTGTAGCAAGAGAGCAGCTACTTCTCCTCCTCATTCTCTTCTCCTCGTAGGATGCGGTTGGCCTCATGTTCTGTCTCCTCCTTCTTGCGGATGAGGTCCCGCTCGATCGCATCGAGCTTCTGGTGGAGTTCCCGGTCGATTTCCGCGTAGCGCTCACGCTCTGCCATGCTCGCCTGCTCGCGCTTCTTGCGCATGGCGGTCTCCGTCTCCATTTTCTGTTTCGCGGTGTCGGCGTTCAGTGTCGCCGTCTTCTGGCGTGCGTCGTGTTCGATCTTCTCCTTGCGTGTTCGCTCCTCCTGCTCCAGTCGCGCCTTTTCCCTGCTCTTCTGCATGGGGTCATTGAGAGACTCTACAGTCATCACCTGGCGCCGCATCTCGCTCTCAAGCTGGAATTTCGCCTGCCGTTCCTGCGCATTGATGACTGTTCGCTTCTTTCCTGTTTCCTGCTCAATTTCCTCCTTGAGGTGCTGCTCCTCAATGTCCGCATCCCCCCGCTTCTTGCGGGAGAGGACTTCCGCCTTCCGGCGCTCCTCGCGTGCCACAGCATCCGCTTCTCTCTTCAAGCGCTCTGCCTCACGCTGGGCTTCCAAGCGGGAGCGTTCCATATACTCCAAGGCTTCATGCTTGCGCCGTTCCACAGCCATCTGTCGCACACTCGTCTGGTGGAGCTTATTCATGTACTCCTTTCGCTTCTTCAGCTTCTCCTGCCGCTTCTCGTCCAGATCTTTCCAGAAGCGTTCCTCCTCCTGTTTCTTGTGCTTCATTTCGGCGACCGCCTCCTTGCGTTCAGTCTCTTTCTTCCTCCACTCCAACTCTGCTTTCCTCTTCTTCTCCTCCACAATTTTTTCCTGCCGCAATGCCTCCCGCTGTTGTTCGGCGGTCTTCTGTTCCCTGGCGAGGTGCTCACCCCGGCGGCTCTCCGCCTTCTTCGTCTGCTTCACTTTTAATTCCTGGCTGTGCTCCAGGATCTTCTCAAGCTCAGCTTTCTTCGCCGGATCAGTGTTGTCCTGTGGCGGGGGGATCGTCGGGTCCATCCCACCATTATAGCATGAAACGGCTTCCAGACGCATCAAAGCTCAACAGCCCTTCTCACGGTCGGAAGACCTTCCCGTGCGGTTTCTCGTCTGTCAGGAAGCTACCGAACTGCCACGTGTCTTTCTGGACCTTTCCTCCGGTCGGCGTCCAGTCGATAGGGAGGGAGAGAAGTTCTCCCAGATACGGAGCAGCCCTCGCAAGGATAGCACGGTGAGGCAGCTGATCGGGGACCTTCACGCCTTCCTCGGGATTTTGGATCATCCAGCAGACAGCGGCCATGGCGGAGGCCGCCACCTGCAGAATCGTTGCATTCTGGCCGGGGACCAACTTCCGTGCTTCGTCGACACTCAGGACTGTCCCCATCCACCATGATTTGAAATCGTGCCCCATCAAAAGCACGCCGAGCTCATCCACGCCGCCCGGCAGGATGTCGTCACACATTATTTTCCACTGCTTCTGCATCACGTAATTGTGTTTGGTGCGCAGATCCTCCAGGCAGAGGAGCGCTTCGTGACACGGGCAGTACGCGTAGTGCACGGTCGGTCGGTGGGCGGGGGTGCCATCCGCGTTCCAGAGCGTCAGCGCGTCGGAGAGCGTGAATGCCTCTCCGTGGCGCACGATCATACCGACGATCTCCTGGCTTGGGACGCGCGACTTCACAAAAGCATCGATGCTATAGCGCTGCAAACAAGCCTGATTGCGCGGGCCCGCATCATGCAGAAAACCGTCCCTAGGCAGTGTTTTTTCATGCGTGCCCCATCCCATTTCCGCCGGTGAGGTTCCCTCTTCGTAAAATCCTTCCACGCTCCATGTATTCAGGAAGACGTCGGGATCATGTGGGATCGAACTCAACTGCGTGTCGATCTCGCTGATGTGGATTACATGCACATTGAGGAGTGATGCTAACTCCGCGAAGTTTTCATAGCGCATGGCATGATCAATGACATCCCTGCGCGGGTCCTTGGGTTTCTCGGCGCAGAGTTTCTCTCCGATATCGAGGAGCGCGACTTTGACGAAGTGCGAGACAAGCCCCGGGTTGGCGCCATGTTCCACAATCGCGGTGGGTCCTGGCCGGTCCTTCCAGGACTGCATGAGAGCACGGATGGCCATGTGGCGCCTGTACAGCGTTCGTGGCCGCGGGTCGGGCTCCCCCTTCCCTGCGTACGGATCCCAAAGCTCCACGGAAGTGTTGATATAGAGCACACCTTGTTTGTGGCACCAATCGATGATGTCGGTGCCTTCAATATTCCATGCGAGATCCACGAGGAGGTCGCCGCGCTTCAGGATCGCCCCCAACTGTGCCCCCAACGTC
Organism: Candidatus Peribacteraceae bacterium; assembly: GCA_028717505.1. GTDB lineage: Bacteria > Patescibacteriota > Gracilibacteria > Peribacterales > Peribacteraceae > JAQUNQ01. Next base: position 1,498 of record JAQUNQ010000010.1, on the reverse strand, counting down.
TTTCGTTCGATGCGCTCCTGACGAAATGTCAGGCCCTGCTTGATCAGATCTGCGAGATAATCGCGGTTGTCTACCATGTCCATGACGGTGATTTGCTTCAAGGAGACATCGAGATTTTCGAGGAGCAGCGGAAGCGTGCACTTGGCCACTCCGCCGAACCCGAGCATCAGGATGTTTCCCCGGAAGGGGATTTTGGAATGTGTCATGCGTGACAGTGTACAGATTTCCTGCGTTCGCAAAATATTTTCTTCTCGTAGTTCGGCGCTGTGCCAAGCGAGAGAATCTCACTCCTCCTCTGCGACTCTGATGCCGAGTTCCTTGAGTTGCTTCTCCAACACAGGAGAGGGGGCGCCCATCATGGCATCCTGCGCCTTGCCGTTCTTTGGGAAGGCGTAGATGTCGCGGATACTCGGGCACTCCCAGAGCACCATCATCAAGCGGTCGATGCCCGGGGCGATGCCGCCGTGCGGCGGAGCGCCGTACTGGAAGGCACGGATCATGCCGCCGAAGCGCTTGTCCACTTCCTCATGCGGGTAGCCGGCGATCTCGAATGCGCGGTACATGATGTCCGGCCGGTGGTTGCGAATGGCACCCGAGCTGATCTCGAAGCCGTTGCAGACGAGGTCGTACTGGAAGGCGAGGATGGTTGTCGGGTCCTTGGAATTGAGCGCCTCCATTCCCCCCTGCGGCATGGAAAAGGGATTATGGGAGAAGTCGATCTTCTTCTCTTCCTCGTTCCACTCGTACATCGGGAAGTCCTTCACCCAGACCCACGCGGCCTTTTTGGAATCCGTGAGCTTTTGCCTCTTTGCCACCTCGATGCGCACCTGCCCGAGAACCTTGCAGGCCGCCTGCCACTTGTCCGCGGCGAAGAAGACGGCATCTCCGCTCTTCGTCCCGGTCTCTTTGGCGATCTTCTTCGTGAGGTCTTCGCCCAGGAATTTCACGATCGGCGACTGGAGTTCCGCTCCCTTGATCAAAATGTACGCGAGTCCCTTGGCACCGTAGACTTTGGCTGTCTCCGTGAGATCATCGATGTCTTTGCGGCTGAATTCCGCGCCATGGGGCACGCAGAGCGCCTGCACCGTGCCGCCTTTCTTCACGGCATCCGCGAAGACGGAGAAGCCACAGTCTTTCACGAGGGGCGTGATGTCCTTGAGCTCAAGCCCATAACGCAAGTCGGGTTTATCGGAGCCGAAGCGGGAGAGCGCGTCCTTCCACGTCAGGCGCGGGAAAGGGGACTTCGTGATTTTCTTATCACTGAAGGTCTGCGTGAGTTCCACCATGAGCGGTTCCACCGTCTCGAAGACATCCTCCTGTTCCACGAAGCTCATTTCGAGGTCGAGCTGGTAGAACTCTCCCGGGTGGCGGGCCGCGCGCGGGTCCTCGTCGCGGAAGCACGGGGCGATCTGGAAGTAGCGGTCCAGTCCTGCGACCATGAGGAGCTGCTTGAATTGCTGCGGGGCCTGCGGGAGCGCGTAGAACATGCCCTTATGGA
>JAQUNQ010000009.1 GCA_028717505.1 Candidatus Peribacteraceae bacterium | reverse complement strand
AGTTACACCATTCTCCTGCAGAATACGACGGACCATCCATTCACGGATGTGCACGTTGAGGACAAGCTCAATACGCGCTACATGCGCCTCATCGGTGCGGAGCAGGGTGCCCTGCAGGGCAATCAGCTCGCCTGGACGATCCCGACGCTTGCCCCGGGTGAGAAGTGGTCCGTGCACTACACGGTGGAAATTGCGCGCGAGACGCCGCACGGCATCGTCATCGACAACGTGGTGACGGCCTACGGGGAAGGACTGGAGTCCCTCTCCCTCAACGAGCGCGTCTTCACGACCCGGCTCGGCGTGATCCAGAATCTGCCGCCCACGGGCGCAGCCTTCGATGCCCTCTTCCTCGGTCTCACGAGCCTCCTCGGCGCGGGCCAGACCTTCCTCCTCAAGAAGAAACTCTTCCTCGCCTGAAGGCAGCAATCGCAGCAAAAAAAGAAGAGCGCCCATCGGGCGCTCTTTTCGTTGCCATGGATCACTTTCCCCCTACTTCGTCGACATGGAACTCATGATCTGATCCATGAGGTCAATGATGTCGGAGAAGGAGAGCTCGAAGGGGATGTCGAGGAGGCGGGCGATGAAGAGGACGAGGAAGTAGGCGATGAACGTCACAACCAATCCCACAATGGCATAGCGAATAGTGTGAACGGCCTTCTTGATCTTCTCCTCGTTGCCCGCAGAGAGGATGAAGGAAATACCTCCGATAATGATGAAAATGAGACTCAGGATGGTTGCTGCGATGAGGCCGAGGGCAACGAAAGTCGCGATGATGTCGACGACGCTGCCACTTTCAAGGAGTTGACGGAGCATGGGGAAGATGGAAAGAAGTAGGAGGAGTGGTACGCGCCCCTACGCAGAGGCAGGTTCCAGCACTTTAACATTGATGCGCTCAGTGGAGTTTCCCCCGACGATGCGGAGGAGCGTGCGGAGAGCCTTGATGGTCTGGCCACCCTTTCCAATCATCTTGCCCATGTCACGGTCGCTCACCTGAATCGTGAGGAGGATGCCCAGCTCATCCCTGCGTCCCTCGATGTGCAATTGATCGTGGTCCTCACAAATAGCCTTCAGGACGTACTCCAAGAAGGAAAACCCGGGGAGGGGAGTGTCATCAGACATACGCGGCGCAGTCTATGCTCTTTCCCACAGCTTGTCATCCTCTCATTTCTCCTCTGCCTTCTCCACTGGGGGTGCCGCCTCTGCCGCTGCCGGAGCAGGTGCGGCAGCTGCCTGCACTTCCTCAGCCCCCTTCGGCTTCCGCTTGGCATAGCGCCTGATGTACGACTCCATGGCGGGGACACCCGCATGTTTCAGGAGGCGTGCGACCGTATCGCTGGGGATGGCCCCCTGCTTCACCCAGTGCGTAATCCGCTCCTGCTTGAATTCAAAAACCGGCTGCTTCCGCGCAGGCAGATAGTGCCCGATCACCTCCAAGACGCGCCCCTTCACCGGTGCAGATTTCTCCGCAACGACGAGGCGGTAGCTCGGAAGGTTTTCGCGGCCGGTGCGCTGGAAGCGAATGACGAGCATAGAAACGCTCTTGCCCGGTCCTCCCGGGGGAGCGCGGGGAGTCTAGGGGAGGGCGCGGGGGCGCGCAAGCGCGAAAGAGCCCAAATTCCATCTCCTTCCGGAAGGAAAGCTTCCCTGCCCGCATCATTCACCCTCTCTTCACACGCGTCCGGACGAGGAAATATGATCCAGAAAGAGAGGGGAAGAGTCCCGATATAGTACAATGTCACGCGCATGATTCCGCACACACGACGGAAGGCGCTCTTCCTTGATCAGTACGGTCACATTGGGGGAGGGCAGCGGATCCTCCTCGACCTCGTGTCCGGGTTGTCCGAGCGCGACTGGACCATCACCGTGCTCTGCCCGAAAGGTCCCTTGCAGGAGAAGGTCACCAAGGCAGGCGGACGAACTCTGACACTCGATCTCCCATCGATGCGCAACGGCGCGAAGAGCCTTCGGGACTACCTGCGCGGCTACTTCGCCGGGAGGCGAGCGGCGAAGAAATTTGCCGCGCTCGCGAAGGAGCAGGACCTCATCGTCGTCAACGGTCTCCGTACCATCGTAGCGGCACGCCAGTGGCTGCGGACGATGGGAAAACCGACGGTGCTCTACCTTCATGGGAAGTACAGCGGGTTGCAGCGCCTCCTCCTCTCTTCCCTCCTGCGGTCGGGCAAGGTTGCGGCCATCGCCCCCTCTCCCCACATCGCCGCGCCGTTCGGAAAGAGGAACAACCTCTTCGTCGTGCCGAATTGGGTCTCACCGGAATTTCTCTCCCTGCCAGCCATGCCCGGCCTCCTGCGCTCCGCGCTCCGCCTCGCTGACGATCTCCCGCTCGTCTTGATCCCGGGACGCTACTCCCTCAACAAGGGACAGCTCCTCCTGCTCGCGGCCATGGAGGAATGTAAACCTCTGTCTTTTCACCTCGTCTTCGCGGGAGCGGCCCTCTTTGAGCGGAGCGGCAGGGAGGTGGAGCAGACCCTCAAGCGCGCAGCGATCCACGCCCCCGATCGCATCCATCTCATCCACTGGCAGAGCCCGGCACCTGCCCTCTACGACGATGCCGATCTCGTGGTCGTCCCCTCGCAGTGGGAGGAACCCTTCGGACTCACGGCCATCGAGGCGATGGCACGGGGCAGGCCCCTCCTCGTCACGCGCCGCGGCATGCTGCCGGACATCGCAGGGAACGGACAGTTCGCCGAAGTGGTGGAACCGGAACCCCGCGCCCTCCTCGGAGCCGTCCAGGATTTCTTCCGGCATCGCACGCACTGGCAGACGCGCGGACAGGCGGCGCGCGAGCATATCCGCAAGCACTACCACCCGGACATCGGCGTCCAGAAGGTTGCGCAGCTCTTCGTCGACCTGCTCTCGCGATGACCATCGACCTGCTGATCCGCGGCTGCCCCCTGCCGCGCACGGAGGCGGAAGTCCTCGTTGCGCATTGCCTCGACAAAGAGAGGACGTGGCTCCTCGCCCACGGGAGGGAGCAGCTGACCACAGAGGAGGAGCGGAATATCCAGCATTTCCTCGCGCGCCGCAGCAGCAGGGAGCCCATTGCCTACATCACGGGCAGGCAGGAGTTCTACGGCAGGACCTTCGTGGTCACCCCTGCCGTGCTCATTCCACGCCCCGCAACCGAGGGGCTCGTGGAGGCGGCTTTGGATTTCCTGCGCGCGCCGGCACAGGGCGAACGGGAAGTGGACAATCAGATCGTCGTGGTGACGCGCACGCTCCGTGCAATGGAAAGGATGCACACCATCGTGGATCTGGGGACGGGGAGCGGCTGCATCGCCGTGACCATCGCACTCGAGCGCCCCGCTCTCCGCGTGATGGCGACGGACGTCAACGAGGAAGCCCTCGCTGTTGCCCGTGAGAATGCGCGCCGGCATGGCATGGAGAAGAGGATCACGTTCTGCGCCGGCACCTACCTCCAGCCGGTACAGGATCTCCGGGAGCCGTTCCTCCTCGTCTCCAATCCTCCGTACATTCCCGCCGGGACGGCACTCCCGCACGATGTCGTGGACTTCGAACCCAAGGAGGCGCTCTTCGCTGGCGCAGACGGTGGGGACGTCCTGCGGGAGCTCTGGCGACAGGCGAAAGCCCACCCCTTCTGCGCCGGTGTGGTGGTGGAGTGCCAGAGTGACCAAAGTGCGATCCTGACTTGATTGCGCGGGAGAGCGGTGCAACATGGAGACATGTCAGTGGAAGAGCTTCCGCCAACGGTAAGGAAGGTAGTAGCAAAGGAAGAACTGTTCGACCCGCAGCAGATTCTCGAGGATCCGCAGGCAGCGGATGATCCGGCCATTCGGTGCCTCCGCGCTCTCCTCGAGGAATGCGGACCGGAGCGGAACCGTCTTCTCAAGGGGAGAGAAGGTTGATACTGTGTCCTCGTGCAGAAACTCCTGTCCTCCCTCGGTCCCGTATGCGCGATCATCGGCGCGCAGTGGGGGGACGAGGGGAAGGGGAAGGTGATCGATCTCCTCGCGGAGCACTTCGACGTGGTGGCGCGCGCCTGCGGCGGGGCCAATGCCGGCCACACCATCGTGGTGAACGGGAAGAAGCATGTCTTTCATTTGCTTCCCTCCGGGGCGCTCCATCCGCATGCCACGGTCGTCATCGGCGGCGGACTCGTCCTCCACCTCCCCACGCTCCTCGAGGAAATCCGCACACTTCGGGAGGCAGGCATCGACGTCCTCCCGCGCCTCTTCATTTCCGAAGAGGCCCACATCCTCTTCGAGTTCCACAAAGCGATCGATGGCATGCTGGAGGAGCAGCGTGCGGCGAAGCGGGGGAAGGGGATCGGCACCACGCGCCGCGGGATCGGGCCGGCCTACATGGACAAGGCAGCGCGTCTGGGGATCCGCATGGGGAGCCTTGCGGGTGATCTCACTGCCGAGCTCTCCCTGCGTGCCGACATGGTGAAGCGCATGTACGGCGTGGAGGTGAAACAGGCCGAGGAACTTCAGCATCTCTCCGAGGCGCGCGCACTCCTCGCAGGGCGCGTCGTGGATACCGTCGGCCTTCTCCATCGGCTCCTCGGTGAGGGGAAGATGCTCCTCATCGAAGGGGCGCAGGCAACGCTCCTCGACCTTGATCACGGTACCTACCCCTTCGTCACGAGCAGCTCCACGACGGCAGCAGGGGCTCTCCAAGGTCTCGGGCTTCCTCCACGCTGTCTCACCTCGTGCATCGGCGTGGCCAAGGCCTACTGCACGCGCGTAGGAGAAGGGGAGTTCCTCACGGAGGTGCAGGGACCCACAGGGGACCGCCTGCGCGAGAGGGGAGGGGAGTATGGGGCCACCACGGGCCGTCCGCGCCGCTGCGGCTGGCTGCATCTGCCGGATCTGCAGCGCGCCGCGCAGATCAACGGTTACACGCACTGGAACATCACGAAGCTCGATGTCCTCGATGAGGAAGAGACGATTCCGGTGGGGATCGGCGTCACGCCGGAGGGGCGGTTGAAGGAGGAGAAGCTCCCGGGATGGAAGCAGTCGACGGAGGGCATCACCTCCTTCGAGAAGCTCCCTCGTGCCGCGCAGCACTACCTCTCCTTCATCGAGAAGCACACGGGCGTCCCCGTCTCCCTCATTGGAACCGGCCAAGAGCGCGGAGCCATGATCATCAGAGGATGAAATAAGGGATGGCCCATGGAAGGAAAAACGCAGGTTTGCCTTCCATGATGCCTATCGTTCACCCCACTTCAATTTCTTGCGGAGCGTAGAGAGGAATGTGTCATGGCGGCGACGGAGGAACTTCATCGTCTTGTCCGCAATGGTGATGCGAATGAGGTCCCCCTCTTCGAGCGGCATGTAGACCTGCCCGTCGAGGGTGAGGCTCACCTCGATATCCGTGAATTTGCGGACCTTCATGTGAACGGTCACTGCCACGTTGCTGTCTCCGCGGAGGACAATGGGCTTCTGGGAGAAGCTGTAGGGATTGACCGGCGTGAGGATCATGGCGGGGCCGAAGGCGGGATGGACGATGGGGCCGCCCGCTGCGAGGGAGTAGGCCGTGGAGCCGGTGGGGGTCGCGATGATGAGACCGTCCGCCCGGTACGTCGTCAGATCCTCTCCGTTGATCGTCGTCTTGAGGTCGATGAGGCGGGCGATGGTCCCCTGGGCGATCACTGCTTCATTGAGGGCGAGACCGGTGAAGATCGTCTTGCGGCGCCGCACGGCTTCCACCCGGAGGAGGCTCCGCTCATCCACGATGCCCTGTCCCCGCAGGAGCTCGGGGAGAACGGCGGCCGCTTCCTTCAGCTCGATCTCCGCGAGGAAACCGACCGTGCCGCGATTGACGCTCAGGATCGGCGTGGAGAAATTCTTGAGCTCGCGGATGGCGCGGAGCACCGTCCCGTCCCCCCCAATCACGACGAGGAGATCCAGCTTCTGCTTTCCATCAATCGGGGCGCATCCCCGGGTGCAACCGAGCTCCTTCAGTCTCTGCGCATCGACGAAGAGGGAACACTTCTCCTTTTTAAGGATCTGCACAACGCGGGCCACGGCTTCGTCCTTCCGGTCGAAGGCGGACTTCACCGTGATGCCGATGCGCTGGTAGCGGCCCACGGGCCCAGTCTACCGCTTCAGAGCAGCGGCTGCACGGCTGCGAGGAAGAGATTGACGGTTTTCTTCCAGGAGAATTGCGCCGCCTGAAGGGGGCCCGCCGAGCGCAGGCGCTCGCGGAGCATTCGATCGCGCAGGAGCTTCTCCAGACCTGCCGCAAGAGAGCGCTCGTCCTCAGGTTCGACATATACCGCCGCCTGCCCCGCGACCTCACCGAGGCTGCCGCGCCGGGAGGTGAGGACCGGGAGGCCCCGCTGGAGTGCATCGAGGACCGGCATGCCGAATCCCTCATACAAGGAGGGGAAAGCAAGGAGGGTCGCATGCGTGAGGAGCCGTTCGTATTCGCTGTCCGGGACGTAGCCGCGCCATTGGACGCCCGGCGTCGAGCGGGCGGCATGCACGATTGCCTCATCCTGCCAGCCACGCCCGCCCGCAAGGACCAGCGTATATGTCCGTCGTAGATCCTCGGGAAGGAGGGCGTAGGCACGGATGAGGCGCAGCTGATTCTTGCGCGGGCAGAGCGTCCCGACGGAGAGAATGACCTTCTCATCCGCCCGAGCGGACGGAGGTTCCTGCCGGAGCGGGCCAGCAAAGAGGACGGAGATCTCCTCCTGCCGGAGAAACGGGAACCGCACGAGGAGATCTTTCTTCGTGGATGCACTGATCGCGCACACATGGCGCGCCTGTCGGAGAGCCCGTCCCAAGGTGAGGCGCTCCACGAGCGTCGCCTTGCGGTCATGGGGCTCCCCGCGGAAGGCAATGAGATCGTGAACGAGGGGAACGGAGGGGACCGTCTTCCCGATGAGCGCAGGGACGATGAAACTCAGGGGACTGAAGGAGAGGGGGGGAGGGGACTCGTCCCGCAGGTGTTGCGCTGCGCGCACATGCCAGAGCGTCCCGCCGGGTGCCGCCCAGCACCGGACGTGCGGTCGCTCCCACGCTTCCGGGAGAGCGGGCCCGTGGCTGAGAAGGAGGAGCGGGCAATCGCGACGAACGAGCTCGGACACGAATCCGCGCACCCACTGGCCCTTTCCGGCAGGTTCCGGAGCAAGCGCGGCACGAACATCAATCGCGATGCGACGCACGCCTTCCAGTCTAGTGATGATCTGCTTCCGGTGCTATCCTCTCCCCTCGATGGCATCCAATTTCCTCCGAAAAATCATCGGCTTGGAGCTGGAGGAGAAAATCCTCAACGTAGGCGCCCTCATCGGCCTCGTGGGTGTCTTCCTGCCGTGGATCGGAGGGGAGAGGCTCGGTGGTCTCAATACCTCCTACTCGGGGTTCGGGTTCTATACCTCCTTCATTGGGATTGTCGTGTTCCTCCTCCTCCTTGCCCTCCTCCTCATCACGATCGTGCCGCTCACAGGGGGGCCTATCCTGCTCCGTAAGCGCCACCGTGAAGTGGCGCGGCTCTGCCTCGCGGGGGCGGCGGTCATCCTCATCCTCGCGGCCCTTTCGGTTCTCACGAAAGTCACCTTCGAATTCTCGCGGATGGAGGTGCGCTTCGGCATCTACGTCTCACTCATCGGGAGTCTCATTACACTCCTCTATGCCTTCCTGCGTTTCCAGGAACAGCGCCGCAACCAGGTACAGGAAATCTTCCACCATCCGGATGAAGAGGTGACCCCGCCGAAGAAGGAGAAAGAAGCAGCGGAGTCTTTTGAAGCGCCCCCGCCCCCGCCTCCTCCGCCCCCGCTCGAGCCGGAGGAGCATCGCCTCTATCCCTGATCTGCGTGCGGCAGAGGGGAAACAGGGATAGAATGCTCCCGCTATGGACGGAACTTACAAGGACGATGACTTCGTGTACGTCGACCCGGACACCCGCACGGTCGTGGGGCTCGTGCAGTGGTCGAAGAACGGCACACCCAAGCCACTCCCGCGACCTTCGAAGGAGAGAGAGGAGGAGGGGGAAGGGGAGGAGAAGCGACACCGGAGGAAGCGTTACTTCCCGTGGGGAAGCTACCGTTCCATGAAGAAGCTCTTCCACTTGGAAGGGAAAGAGAAGGAAGCGGAGCGTTCTCTTCCCCTCGAGGAAGCGCTCGCCAAGGCGCAGAAGGAGCCCTACTGGGATACGTCTACGCCGGCTCCTGCAGGAGCTGCGTCACCCGTGCCACCTCCTTCTTCGATCCAATGATGAACGGGCAACGCTGATCGACCGTTTTGATCGGAAGGTCGAGGACGAGACACTTCCCATCGGAGGCACTCCCTCCGGCCTGTTCTGCCAGCAGGGCAAACGGACCACACTCGAAGGCGAGACGAAGCTTCCCCTGCGGATACTTCTTGCTTCGGGGGAAGGTGAAGATGCCCTGCCCCTTGCTGATGATGTGATGCACATCCGCCACGAGACAACCCGAGTAGCGGAGAGTGCTCTGCTGTTTGAGCCACGATTCGAGAACGACGCGATAGTTGCCGTCCTCCACACCCCGGAGATTGCCCGGGCTGAAGTTCTTCGCCTCATCGGCGATGCCCAGATACTCGCGGAGGAGGATGAATTCCCCCACGTCATTGAGGAGGAACTCATGCACTCCCTTGCCGGTCGTGTAGACGAGGACCGTGCGCGGGCCATAGAGCACGTAGAGCGCGGCGACCTGCTCGCGGGGCTTGCGTCCGAGGATGTCCTTGCCGGCGTAGATGCCGAAGATGGAACCAATGGAGAAATTCACGTCCACGAGGGAGGAACCATCGAGCGGATCGAACACGACGGAGAAGGGCGCCTTCGGATCGATCTCCACCACCTCCGGCTGCTCCTCACACGCGAAACTTGCGACGAGCCTGCTCTCCACGAGGTGCTCCTGAATGATCTGATCCGAGAGGACATCGAGCTTCAGCTGCTGCTCTCCAAATTGATTCGCCGTGCCGGCGAGCCCCGCCTCCGTCGTCTGGATGGCATAGCTGATGTACTTCGTGGAGCGGGCAATATCGAGAATGAGGTGACGCAACTGATCAGGCGCCTGCGAGACGTGGTAGAGGTGAGCGTTGAGGCTCCGCCGTTCCGCGGGAGCGTCGCCGGAAGTCGACATGGAGAGAGGGGGGAGAGGACTAGCGGAGGAATGCACCAACCTGCTGCACCATCTCCGTCACGCGCATGGCATAGCCCCACTCGTTGTCGTACCACGAGAGAATCTGCACCATCGTGCCTTCGATGACGTTCGTGGAATCCAGATCCACAGTCGAGGAGTGCGGGTCGGTGACGTAATCGGACGAGACGAGCAGACCCTCCTCCACGGCCAGGATCCCCTTCAGATCGCCCTCTGCTGCAGCACGCAAACGCTGGTTGACCTCTTCGATCGTCACGGCTTCCTTGAGTTCCAGGACCAGGTAGGACGCGGAGACATCGGGAACGGGGATTCGAAGCGCCATGCCGTCCAATTTGCCTTTGAGGTGCGTGAAGATCTTTCCGACCGCCTTCGCGGCGCCCGTCGTGGAAGGGATGATATTCAGGGCCGCCGCGCGCGCGATGCGCAGCTTGGAGCTGTCGGTGGAGTTATCGAGAAGATTCTGAGAGCTCGTGTAGGAGTGCGTGGTGCAGAGAAGTCCCCGCCGCACCCCTTTCCAGCTGTCCAGGACAGCGATGACGGGTGCGATGCAGTTCGTGGTGCAGGAGGCCGCGCTCAGAATGGGGAGAGATTTCTCCAGCATCGCATCGTTCACGCCGCGAACGATCATGGGGGTATCGTCCTTCGGCGGGGCGGTAATGATGACGGCCCTGGCGCCTGCCGTGAGGTGTGCCTGCGCCTTCTCCTTCGTGCGGAACTTGCCTGTGGCCTCGATGACCACATCCACCTTCAGGTCCTTCCAGGGGCACTTGGCAGGATCCTTCTCCTTCACCACGGAAACGGGTTTGCCCTCGATCACGAGGTTCTCGCCGGCCACTTCCACGGAGCGATCGAAGCGCCCGTGCAGCGTATCGTACTTGAGGAGATAACGGCGCATGGCGGCGTCGCTGGACGCGTTAATCGCGACCACTTCAACATCGTTCGGATAGCGGGTGAGCAGTTGGCGGTGAACGACCCGACCGATGCGTCCATATCCGTTAATGGCTATGCGTAACATAGATTGATGATACTCAACGGAAACTCCCTGACAAGAGGATGCGAAACCTGGCTTCAGGAAGCCATTTTTTAGCCCACAAGACCTACAATGATTCCGAGGAAGGCGAAGAAGCCGCCGATAATCCAGAGGCGCATCGTCACTTTGCTCTCCCCCCACTGCAGCGCCTCGAAGTGATGGTGAATGGGTGCGGCAATGAAGACTTTCTTCCCGCCGCGGAGCCGCTTGCTCGTGAGCTGGATGATCACCGAGAGCATCTCCATGACGAAGATGAAGCCGATGAGCGGGAGGACGAGGACATGATCAATCATGAGCGCGATGACGCCGAGCGCCCCTCCGAGCGCCAGGGAACCGGTGTCCCCCATGAAGAAGAGCGCCGGAGGCACATTGTTCCAGAGGAAGGCGACGAGCGAACCGACGGTGACGGCGCAGAAGGCCGAGAGGACGAAGAGCCCCTGAAGATAGGCGAGGATGGCGAAGGAACCGAAGGCGAGGATGAGGAGGCCGCCCGCGAGCCCGTCGAGCCCGTCCGTCACATTCACGGCATTCGCGGTCCCCACGATGATGAAGATGAAGATGGGGATGTACCACCACCCCACAGTAACCAGGCCATAGAAGGGGACATCAATGGAGTTGTAGTTGAGCTTGAGGTAGAACCAGAGCGCTCCCGCCGTGGAGAGGAGGAGGAGCGTCAGCATCTTGGGGAGCCAATTGAGCCCCCGCTTCCTCCCGATGCAGCGGATATTCAGGTAATCATCGAGCGCGCCCAGCAAGCCGAAGGAGATCAGCATGAAAAGCGGCAGGTAGACCTGCCCGCGCTGGAGGAGGGAATTCTCCACGAAGCCGAAGTAGGAGAGAGCGCGGGAGAGGAAAATGGTGAGAAGAATGGAGCCCCAGATCAGGACGCCACCCATCGTGGGTGTGCCCTCCTTGCCCTGGTGGAACTTCGTGAAGACTGCAGGGACGAACCCATCCACGGTTTCCTTGCGCAATTGCTTTCCGATGCGGTGGCGCCGGAGAAAAGAGGCGTACCACGGGGTGAGCGAGACGCCCATCACGAAGGCGACCACGGCGTACACGAGAATAGCCATGAGAGAAATCTCCGGCCGGACGGGAGTGAAGGCGACGGGCATAGGGACAGCCTAGCGCCGGAATCCCCTCCACACAAACCTGCATCAGGAAGCTGTATGAACCTTGTCCACGTCGTAGAAGCGCATTTGCTCCTTCTTGAAGAGGAGCTCCACGCGTCCGATGGGGCCGTTGCGGTGCTTGCGGATGTAGATGTCCGTCATGCCCGGGCGGTCGCTGTCCTCCTCGTAGTAGTCCTCGCGATACATCATGAGGACCACGTCGGAATCCTGCTCGATGGAGCCCGACTCGCGAAGGTCGGAGAGTTGCGGAATATTGCCCGGACGGCTCTCGACCGCGCGGGAGAGCTGGGAGAGTGCCAGGATCGGCACGCGGAGTTCGCGTCCGAGCTGCTTCAGTGAGCGGGAAATCTCCGAGATCTCCTGCACGCGATTGCCGGCGTAGCTCACGTTGCCCGTACTCATGAGCTGCAGGTAGTCGATGATGAGCAGGTCAAGCCCGTGCTCCATCTGGAGACGCCGCGCCTTCGCACGGAGTTCCGGGATGGTGGAGGCCACGGAGTCATCGATGAAGAGGTTCGCCTTGTTGAGTTCATCCATGATCGGCCCCATATTCTGGAAGTCGCTGTCATCGAGCTTGCCGCGTTGCAGCTTCCAGGAATCCACGCCGAGCATCGAGGCGAAGAGGCGGTCCACGAGCTGCTCCTTGCTCATCTCGAGCGAGAAGATGCCTACAGTCTTCCCGGAGCGGATAGCGGCATTCTGCGCGATATTCAGCGCGAGGCTGGTTTTCCCCATGCTGGGACGAGCCGCGATGACCACAAGGTCAGAGGGCTGCAGGCCCGAGAGCTTCTGGTCGAGTGCATGGAAGCCGGTCGGCACGCCCTTGGTGGTACCCTCATCCTTGGACTCGTGCATCTCCGCAAAGCGCTCGTAGCGCGCCTCCAGGATCTCCTGGATGTGCACGAATTTGTCCTTCAGGTACATGTTCGAGATCTCGAACACCGTCTTCTCCACCTGATCGAGGAGCTCGGGAACGAGTTTCCCTTCCTCGAAGCCGAACCCCATAATCTTCTGGCCTGCCGCGATGATGCGGCGATGCACCGCTTTCGTCTTCACGATCTGTCCGTACTGGTAGACGTGCGAGGAGGTGGGCACATCCGAAGCAACCTCCGCGAGGAAGGCACTGCCGCCGGAGGACTCCACCTTCTGGTTCCCTTTCAATTTCGTCGAGACGGTGATGAAGTCGATGGGCTCGTGCGCCTGGTAGAGATCATGCACTGCCTGGTAAACCTCGCGGTACACCGGATCGTAGAAATCCGCTGGCAGGAGGAAGTCGCTCACCTTGATGATGGCATCCGGATCCACGAGGAGTGCCCCGAGCACGGTGCGCTCGGCTTCGATGGAGTGCGGCTGGGTTTCGATAAGCGTCGCAGGCATGGGGCCGCATTGTAGTTGACGACCTGGTTCGAGCAACCAATCTCCCTTGAAGGGCTTCACGAGTAGTGCGCCTTGCGAGGAGGAAATGTGGACGGAATGTGGAAAGAGCTAGAAGCCGTGCTCCCGCGCATAGCGGAGGAGCAAATTCCCGCTGGCCGCATGGGACCGTTCACCGGTCACGACACGCTGTATGGCCTCGTCGATCGGCAGAGTATGGACTTCCATCAGTTCCGTGGCGTCCCGCGGCAGAGGGTCGGCGACGAGGTCTTCCGCGAGGAAAAAATGGCAGGTATAGGCGATGGTGTCGCGGTAGTAGCACGTCCCGTAGGGCGTGATCTTCCCCGCCCGCATGCCCGTCTCCTCCCGCAATTCCCGCTGCGCAGCTGCGAGGATGTCTGTTTCCTTGTCCGCTTTGCCGCTCGGCAGCATCCAGACATAACAGCCCCAGAACGGGCGGAATTCGCGGAGAATCACGACCCTATCCGGCTGTACGAGCGGAAGGATGACGACCGTGTCCGCGGAGTGGACGCGTGCCGCTTTCTTCATGCGCCCGTCCGGGAGCGCCGCCTCATCGAGGGTGACACGCCACCCGTGTCCGGAGAAGAGTTCTTTCATTGCGTGGAATGATACTACAGCCGGGGTTGATGAATCCCCGTTGTAACTATTCGATGCCCGCCGCCTTCCGGATCTCCTTCTCCAGCTTCTCCGCGAGCTTCGGATTCTCGATGAGGTGGAGGCGCGCCTGCTCGCGGCCCTGCCCGATGGACTCCCCGCCATAGCGGAAGTGCGTGCCGGACTTCTCGAGGATGCCGTACTTGATCCCCAAATCGAGAAGATCACCCTCCTTGCTGATGCCACGCGCGTAGAGGATGTCGAATTCCGCCTGCCGGAAGGGGGGCGCGATTTTGTTCTTCACGATCTTCGCCCGCGTGCGGTTCCCCACGATCTCCTGCTCGCCCTCGCCCTTCTCGAGGATCTTGTCGATCCGGCGCACGTCGATGCGGATAGAAGCATAAAATTTGAGCGCATTGCCGCCGGTCGTCGTCTCGGGGTTGCCGAACATGACGCCGATCTTCATGCGCATCTGGTTGATGAAGATGACCGAGCAGCTCGTCTTGCTCACAATGGAGGTGAGCTTGCGCAGGGCCTGACTCATGAGGCGCGCCTGAAGGCCCAAGTGGCTGTCACCCATCATGCCTTCGATCTCCGCGCGCGGCGTGAGAGCCGCCACCGAGTCGATGACGATGATGTCGATCCCGCCGGAGCGCACGAGCGTCTCCGTGATCTCCAGCGCCTGCTCGCCGTCATCGGGCTGGGAGACGAGGAGCGCGTCGATATTCACGCCGATCTTCTTCGCATACTGCACGTCGAGCGCGTGCTCCGCGTCGATGAAGGCAGCCCGCCCGCCGCGCCGCTGGACCTCCGCGATGGAGTGGAGCGCGAGCGTGGTCTTGCCGGAGGACTCCGGTCCGTAAATCTCGACGATGCGGCCCTTGGGGATGCCACCGCCGAGGGCGATATCGAGGGAGATGGAACCGGATGGAACGGTCTCGATCTTCACGACATGCTCCTCGCCCATGAGCATGACGGCACCGGCACCATACTGCTTCTCGATCTGCGAGAGCGCAGAGGCGAGGGCTTCCTCGCGGGGATGAGCGGTGGAGCGATGGGTATTCTCCTGCTTGGCAGTCTGCATGGTCTCTTTGGAAGCGGCTACTCTCGTCATAGTATGGAAAGGGAAGGGGATGAGAAAGGTGTGAGGATGTGCACCACTCTAAGGACCGATGCGCGATTCGGTCAAAAATATTGCATTGCCTGGCGTACACCTTGATGGTGGTGTATTATCGTACACCCATATTCCACAATGCGAAAATCCCTCCTCCCTCCCAATGAATTAACGGACAGGACGGCAGTGCCCGATGTTCTCCTGAAAGTCCGTGATGGAGCAGTACTGGCCGGCAGGACAGAGGATGCCTGCAGGACCACCACAGGGAATGCCAGCTCCCGATCCGGTCTGCTGGGAGGACATCGATGAGCCGCTCCCCCCCCTGTGAAACGCGAGGGAAGCGAAGACCCCCCTGAGATCGCTCGTGAGTTCCGAAGTTTTCTCCGTATTCCCCGGGGTGAAGAGGAAGGTGTAGAGCGTCCCCTCGACGAGAACCTCCATCCGCTCATCCCCGTTCTCCGCATTCCCCGTCCGCTCTGCACGGTACCCTGCGATGACATCGGGGACTCCCGGCGGGGGGGGAAACTCCTCACACTTCTCCTTCGAGAGGATGAGGATGGGCTTCTCCTGTCCTTCGAGGGAGAACTGCACCTGCCTGCCTTCCTCTGTCATCTTCCAGGAGAGCGGCGCACGGAAGGAGAGGCCGAGCGACGGGAGATCCCAGGCGCGTGTGCGATCGACGGAACTCACGAGCTCTCGCACGACGAGCACGGGGAGCATCTCCGGATCGGTATTTTCCTCGAGCGTGCCCTTCAGGACGACTTCCCGCTGCTCAAGCGAGCGAAGATTCACGACGGAACTCTCGACGAAGTAGGTCTCCTTCCCCTGAACACGCAGCACGTGCGTCCCGCGCCGCAAGAGGGAGATTTCCGCGGGGAGGAGGACCCCGCTCACGGTCTGCTCCCCCGCGGGGAGAGGAGGGGGGAGGGGCTTCTCCCCGCAGGCTGTCAGCCCGAGCGAAGAGAAGACAAGCAGGAGGAAAAGAAGAGGAGACCTGCGCATGAGGGATATTCTCGAAGTGCCGGCGGGAGAATGCAAGGAACATTCACGCACATCCCCCCTCTTCCTCCGCTCTACCTTCCTTGCTTTCCTTACCTTCCTGCCCTCAAAAAGAGGCCCCCGCGGACCTCTTTTCATCGAAATCAAGGAAAGCCTCACTTCTTCTTCGCCTGGTCGAACGCATAGACCGCGCGACCCACGCGGACGAAGTAGGGCATCTTCTGAAGGTTCAGGCTGATGGTCCCCACCTTCACCGTCCGCTGCTTGCCGACTTCGGCGATGATCTCCTTCTTCGAGAGGGGCCCCTTCTCCTTGAGGATCCGCTCGATCACGTCCGCCACCGTCCCTGGCTCGTAGCCCCAATCCTTGAGTGCGTAGAGACCGCGGCCCACGAGGACAAACTGCGGGTAGCGGATGAGCTCATTGTGGACCGCCTGCACCGTCACATTCTTGTGGTCGAAGTGCGCCTCGCGGATGCGGTTGGCGATCTCCATGAAGTGGAGCGGCTCGCCGGACTTCTTCAGGATGATTTCCACCTTGTCGCGGATGGAGCGCGGTCGGACGAAGCGCCATTCCGTGAGACCCCAGCCCTCCGGGATCTCCTTCAGCCGGTCGTCGATCTTGAGGCAGGAGAGGATGAGCTCGCGGCTCGGGACGCGCCCCTCGAAGAGGTTCATCGCCTGAATGGCCGAGACGAGCTCGTCCGCCTGCATGCAGGCCTTCCGCTTTTTGAGAATCCGCACGATGCTGTTCACGATGAGGAGAATATCGTCCATGGCGAGCGACTCGAGGCGCCAGAAGGGGACGAACGTGTTGCTCCGCGTGCCCTGCACCATTTCCGCATCGATGGAGAAGGAGAGGCGGAGAACCGATCCGTCCACCGCCGAACTGCCCTGAATCCTGCGCAGCACCGCCGTAATGCACTCGTCCTCCCGCATGAGCCCGCCATTGAGACGGAGGATGCCCTTTGCCATCTCATTGACCTCATCGAGCTTCGTCGTCCGCACTGTCCGCTTGAGCTTAGAGAGCGCGATAGATTCGATCTGGCGGATGCGCTCGCGGGTCACGTTGAAGTGCTTCCCGATCTTCTCGAGCGTCTGCTTCTGGTGCCCCTGCAACGCAAAACGTTTGTTGACAACGGTCGCCTCTTTCTCCGTGAGAACAAGAAACAGATTATCCAGCAACTCCTGGAGATTCAGCGCGAATTGGCCGCTCTGGGCGGAGTGCTGCTGAGGGGAGGGAGTTTGCGTCGCGGGGGAGGGCATGAGGGCGGGGGAAAGAACATCCCTCGTTTTACCACAACATTGACAGAGACAAAAGATGCCGTATTGGATTGGGTGGACGGAAGAGAGAAGTTATTGCTTTCTCTCTCTTGGCCTGCAAGTCAGAGAAACGCAACAGCATTTTCTATCCGTTCACCGTCGCAGTGATACTTCACCCGAAGTCCCGATGCACCGCGGCTGCGTGGGTAAAACGATGGTGTTCAAAGAGCCAAAGGATGATATTTTAATCATTTTCATAATTATGTCAAACACCTCGCTCCTCTTTTCCCAGAAAGGCATTTAGGAGGTTCCAGGCAGCATAAACATCATCATTTTGACGATTCTCGCGCGGGTTTGAGTAGCGCTCATCCAAGAGCGTCACGGCGACCCCCGCCGCCTCCAATTTCCCCACCACTTCTCGCACCAGCTTCGCCTGTGTCCCTTCCATTCCCGAGGGGAGGAGGGGGAGTCCGACGAGCAGGCGTTCCGCCTTCCGCTCCTCCATGAGAGAGAGCACTTGTCCGAGGAGATCTTCCGGAGAATCGTGGCGGAGAGTCGCGAGCGGCAGCGCCACGCCGACCGACTCGTCCGCAAAAGCCACGCCGGTCTTCCGGGTGCCGATGTCCAGTGCGAGGATGCGTGCCACAGCTACTTCTTCAGGCCCGCGGCGAGGCGCGCCACCAGGGATTTCTTGCGAGCGGCGTTATTCTGGTGAATGAGGTGCTTCTTCGCTGCCATATCGATGGACTTGTAAACCTGCGGCAGGAGCTTCACCACTTCGTCCTTCTTCCCCGCCTTCGCAGCATCGGACACCTTGCGGAGCATGGTCTTGAGGTACGTGCTCACCGGCCGCCGCGCAGCCCTGCGCTTGGCCGCCTGTCGCATCGCCTTAGTGGCAGAAGAGGTGATAGGCATAGAAAAGCCCCGGAACGGTACGGGAACGGGGCAGGGGAGTCAAGTCGCAAGCCCACGGGAATCGGTCATTCCGCGGTGGCGACAGAGGACGGCGGCTGCACAATATCTACATGGAGCGTGCCGCTCTCCCGTCCCGTTTCATCATCAATGTAGTGCACATCCATTCCGCGAACAGCCTCCCGGTTTCTCAGGACGAATGTCCATCCGCGTTTGCTCACATCCTTCGGTACCCCTGTTGGAAGCAGGTCTGTACCAATCACAAAATTGGTGCCAACGGAGCGTGGCAGCAGGGCAAGATAGGGAATGAGCTGCTCCGGCGACGTATTCGTCCCACGAACGCGTCTCCCATCCCAGAGCGTCAGTTCCACGTTGAAAAAATGGCGGGGATACTTCAGAGCGTTCTGATGGAGATCAAGGCTGCCAACCTTGCCGACATCACCCTTCTCGGGAAGG
>JAQUNQ010000008.1 GCA_028717505.1 Candidatus Peribacteraceae bacterium | reverse complement strand
GGGCTGAACCCCTTCGCGACGACGTCAGGGAGACTTAGCACGTTGCCAAGGCTCTTGCTCATCTTCTCCTCCCCCATGTTGATGCGCCGGCGATGGACCCACATGCGCACGAAAGGTTTCTTCCCCGTCGCCGACTCGCTCTGCGCGATCTCGCATTCGTGGTGCGGGAAGATGTTGTCCTCCCCGCCCGTGTGGATGTCGATCTGCTCGCCGAGGAGCGACGAGCTCATGGCGGAGCACTCGATGTGCCAGCCGGGGAAACCCGAGGAGGGGTCCTCGCCCTTCGAAGTCGAAACCTCCCCCGTGGCGAAGGACCACCGAAGGATGTGCGCGCCATTCTCGCCCACGCACTTCTTCCAGAGCGCGAAGTCCGCGGGATGCTTCTTCTGCTCCTTCACCTCGATGCGCGCGCCGACGGAGAGATTCTGCAGTGTGTTCCCCGAGAGGGCGCCGTACGCGGGGAAGCTCTCCACGGAAAAGTAGATGCCGTCCGCGGTCTCGTAGGCATTCCCCTTCTTCAGGAGCGTCCGCACCAGCGCGAGCATCTGCTTCACGTACTCGCTCGCGCGCGGACGAAACGCGGGCTCGAGAATGTGGAGTGCCTTCTCGTCCTCCAGAAATTCCTGCTCGTACCGCCGCGCGATCTCCAGCGGATGGAGCCGCTCGCGCTCCGCCTGCTTCTGCACCTTGTCATCGCCCTCATCGGCATCGTGGAGGAGGTGCCCCACGTCCGTGATGTTCTTCACGTGCGTCACCTGATACCCCGAGGCCTCCAGCCAGCGACGCAGGAGATCAGCCATGAGGAAGGAGGCATAGTTCCCGATGTGAGGTCTCCCATAGACCGTGGGACCACAGGTGTACATGGTCACCTTCCCCTCCTTTATAGGATGAAACTCCTCCTCGCGCTTCGTGAGCGTGTTGTAGAGGCGGAGTGTGGAGGACTTCTTCCCGGCCATGCGCACAGCATAGCGGAATCCCCCAGTGGAGCAGAACCTTCTCCTCGCACATGTAAAAAGGACCCCCAACAGACGACTGTCTGTCAGGGGCCCAGGATGTGTACGACGACGGTGCGGTCCGTCGCGTCATGCTGCATCGGCAACCTCCTCGGGAACTTCGTGCAGGAGCTCTGCGATGACATGATCCTTGAGGAGTTGTGTGATTTCAGTGGCATTGTCGGCGGGATCCTCGAGCAAGGTCAACATGCGTCGGAGCTTTCCGATGTCCTCTGCGGGGAGGTCATTCGTCAGCTCTGTCAGCAAGACCGCCCGAAAGGCACCGAGGTTCAGGATGGGCACGTCGGTATCCACCGCGAACCCAAGCTTCGCCTTTCCACCCTGGACCTTCAGGACGAGGACCAGTCCCGGGTGTTCTCCGCCGAGCACCACACCATCGCACGAAGCAACGTTACGAATGAGCATGGCCAACTCCTTCCTATGAGGTTGGCTGGCGAGTTTCGCATGGCCACCCGACCGATCCGTTCGTTCGGGATCGTCGAAACTCGTTGGAGCAGTATGCCTGATCTAAATTATTATTTCAATACAATTTGTATCTATGGTCAATGCTCTCAATTCCTCTGAATGTCTGCTCTATTTGTCATTTCTAGAAGGTCCTTCCTTCCCGTGATAGTGTGACACTGCCCTCCCTCTTTCCCCCCTCTCCCATGCTGAGCATTCGTGACATTAAAAATTTACTTGGTGATGATGCTTCTTCACTTCTCGGCCACCGATGCAAGACTATCGACAAGAAGATGCTCCACCTCCCGGGCCCCGCGCACCTGAAGGACATCTTCGGCATTTCCGACCGCTCGAAGGAGGTCGTGAAGAATCTGAGCGAGATCTACGGCCACGGACGGCTCAAGAACACGGGGTACCTCTCTATCCTCCCCGTGGATCAGGGCATCGAGCACTCGGCGGGAGCCAGCTTCGCGAAGAATCCCGACTACTTCGACCCCGAAAATATTGTCCGGCTCGCCATCGAGGGCGGCTGCAATGCCGTCGCTTCGACCTTCGGCGTGCTCGGCATCGTGGCGAAGAAATACGCAGACAAGATCCCCTTCATCGTGAAGATCAACCACAATGAGCTCCTCACCTACCCGAACAAGTTCGATCAGGTGATGTTCGGGACCGTACAGGAGGCCAAGAACATGGGGGCTCTCGGCGTCGGCGCGACCATTTACTTCGGCTCGCCGGAGTCCACGCGGCAGATCGTGGAGGTGGGACAGGCCTTCGCGGAAGCACATCGCCTCGGCATGTTCACGGTGCTCTGGTGTTATCTCCGCAATAAGGAGTTCAAGAAGGAGACGGACTACCACACGGCCGCGGACCTCACGGGACAGGCCAATCACCTCGGTGTGACGCTGCAGGCCGACCTCATCAAGCAGAAGCTCCCGGAGTGCAACGGCGGCTACAAGGCCGTGAGCCCCGAGGGCAAGTACGGCAAATTCGACGAGCGGATGTACACGAGCCTCGCGACGAGCAATCCCATCGACCTCGCGCGCTACCAGGTCGCGAACTGCTACATGGGCCGCATCGGTCTCATCAATTCCGGCGGCGCCTCGGGCAAAGACGACCTTGGGCAGGCCGTGAAGACCGCGGTGATCAACAAGCGCGCGGGCGGCTGCGGCCTCATCTCCGGTCGGAAGGCCTTCCAGAAGCCCCTCGATCAGGGCGTCGAGCTCCTCCATGCCATTCAGGACGTCTACCTGTGCAAGGAGGTGACGATCGCATGAGAGAGGAATGGCAGCCCCCAACGTTTACCCATTCGACAAAGCGCGGCTGCTCTGCGGCCGCGTCATCGAACAGTTTTCCTTCAGGGGAGGGGCTCAGGGTGAAGCGCGGGGGCTCTGCCCCCGCATGCTTCACCGCACATCCAGTGCTGTCACATTGACGGTATACGTTCCGTTCGCGTGCTTCCCCGCCTCCGTGAGCGCGACCTGCTTGCCATAATAAGTACTGACCCATCCACTCACGTGGATGGTATTCCCCTGCGTCGCAACGCGGATGGCTCCGAATCTCTGGGAATAGCGCGAAAGTTCCCGCTCGATGGCACGATGGACACTGTCCGCAACGGCGGGAGAGGCCTCAGGGCCGGAGAAAACCGGCGCTTCTGCGTGGGCAGGAGTGTTGTTCATATGCACAATTTAATATATACTTGTTAAGTAGTCAAGCACTCCAATTGCATTATGCACATAAATGGACAAGACTCGGCCGCCATGTCTGGAGCAGAAGCTTCGCCGGCACACGCGCGAGAGGAGGAATTGCCGTTTGTCGCGACGATGAAAGCGAACGGCGAATCGCCGCATGCCATCGCCGAGGATCTTTCGAAGAAGCTCGAAAAAGCAGGATTCCGCGTGGCGCGGATCGAGGAGATCACGAGAATGCATCTCGCCTTCATTGATTTGATTGTCCGCCCCCTTCAGGTGACTCAGGAGATGGTGGACAGGGCCGCAGACACGATCCGGAGCCATCCGTCGATCGCCGATGCCCGGCCGATGTTCTTCGTCGACAAGGAGAGAGAGGAACAATGACCCCCTACACCTTCCGGTTCACCACCCACTGCTGCCCGATGGCGAAGAGGGTGGAGATGCCCCAGTAGAGCGACACGGCCGTCGGGAACTGGAAGGCGAAGAAGCCGATCATGAGCGGGAGCCCATAGAGCATCATCCGCTGCTGCACCTGCTGCGTTTTCTCCATCTCATTCACCATCTTGTTTCCCTGCTCTGCCTTTTTCTTCCGCGCGATGATGGAGAAGGAAAGCTTCATCTGGAGGAATTGCAGGAGAACGAGGAGGGGCGGGAAGATGTAGTAGCTGGGCTTGAGGAGATCGAGACCGAGGAAGGAGGTATTGAACGTCCAATCCAAGTGCTGATAGAAGCTGTAGATCAGGTGCTGCGAGAGCGCGAGGACGGAACCGTCGCGGATGACGTAGAAGAGCCCGATGAGCACAGGAAACTGCACGAGCATCGGCAGGCACGACTGGAAGGGGTTCACACCATGCTCCTTCCATGCCTTCATCGTCTCCTCCTGCATCTTCTTGGGATCATCCTTGTAGCGCTTGCGGATCTCATCGAGGTGCGGCTGTGCCTTCTGCATCCGGCGCTGCCCCTCGAGCGCATGCTGCGTGGGGATGAAGAGGAGGAGCTTCACCACGATCGTCAGCACGATGATGGCGATGCCGAGGTTGTGATCCGGCAGGAGGGAAGTGATGAAGATGAGGAAATTCAGGAAGGGCTTCGTGATGAACGCGCGGAAGAGCCGCGTAAGCGGACCCGGCTCATAGAGCGAGAAGCGCGCCGTGACGGGCGGAAGCGGCTGTTCGACCTTCGTTCCCCCGCTGCCGGCAACGATCTTCGCCCCCGCGGGGAGCCGCACCTCGTAGGACCCCATCGCACTCAGGAGCGAGTATTTCCAGGGACCCAAATCCACCTGCGCCTGCCCGTGGGGAGCCACTTCCGTGAGTGGCACGCAAGGGAGCGCTGTCTCGGTCGTGGTGAGGGGCACGAGTGCCCCGCCCGAGCCGCCCTCCACACGGAAGACGTCCACGGGAGGCAGGGGGCAGCGGGCCGGCAGCACGAGCGTGCCCGTCATCGAGTTCTTCAGCGTGAGCATCACGCTGTGGTCCCCTTTGATCCGCGCGCTCGCGGGCTTGATGATCACATTTCCCGCCCCGTTCTGCCCGTTCGTGGGCTGCGGGAAGAACACGCGGAAGATGAGCTGCGTGACGAGGTAGATGATGGCGAAAATCAACGCAAACTCGATGAGACTGCTGCGCTTGGAAGATTGCCCTGGCATGAGCGGAGAAAGGAAAGGAAAGACCGGACATCGCTCACGATGTCCGTGAAGTCGCACGTCAGACTAGAGGATCGGGGGGAGAGCAACAACTGTGCCGTGGGCAATTTCTGTTCTGCGCGCACGACCGTGCGGAGCGCCTCCCTGCATCTCCGCCGCATCCTGTTGCGATCGACGGCGCGCTTGCTGAGCTTCGTCGAGGCGAACGTGCCGACGTAGAGCCCCTGCGGGGCCCGCTCCTTCAACGTGCGCCAGAGGGGGGGAGGGGCACCCGGGAGCCACCGGATGTACATCGTCTTCCCGCGCCAGAACTCCCCCTGCAGGAGGACCCGGGAGTTCACTTTGCGCCCGTGGAGGCGGAGAAGCTTCACGCGCATAGCCTCCTTTCTTCCGGAGAAACGGTCAAGCAATGCGCTAAAATCAGGAGATTGGACTCCTGCGCGATTTCCTTGAAAGGAGGCGCTGCCCGCGTACGGTAGAAG
Organism: Candidatus Peribacteraceae bacterium; assembly: GCA_028717505.1. Taxonomy (GTDB): domain Bacteria; phylum Patescibacteriota; class Gracilibacteria; order Peribacterales; family Peribacteraceae; genus JAQUNQ01. The sequence goes on along the minus strand of JAQUNQ010000008.1, from coordinate 12,904 downwards.
CGATGCCCAAGATCATTGCCGCGTACTTCGATGAGCCGGGCTTCGACTCCTATCCGTTCAACAAAGACTCCTACCGCAGAGCCTACAAGCAGCTCGCTGATCTCCTCGCGGAGCGCGGCGGAACGCTCGCCATCGTCCGGGGGCAGGAGACCTATGGCGGAGGCAACACGTTCTCCGAAGGGTGGATCTGTGAGGGGAAGACATTCCAGCAGATACGACCTCTCACGGCCAACGTCCTCTTTAACCGCGGCAACCTGAAGGCGGATGCGGATGCGCTGGTTGTCGAGGAACCCGCGCTTGATCATCTCTGTACTGACAAATCGGTGACCTATGCGATGTTCCCCGCCCTCTTCCCGAAGACGATCGTCGTTCATTCCGCTGAGGAAGTGCCGGCCGCCCTCGATGCCCTCACAACCGACCAGATCGTCGCGAAGCCCCTCGATCAGGAGGAGGGAAAGGGTGTAATCATCGGAACGAAAGAAGCAGTCGCGCGTTCGCTGCCTTTCTTCCCCTACCTCCTCCAGGAATTCCTCGATACCAGCGGAGGTATCGCGGGCATCTGCGAAGGCATGCACGATTTCCGCATCATTACGATCCGCGGTGCCGTCATTGCCGCGAATATCACGACGCCGATGCCCGGCAGTCTCGTGGTGAACGAAGCGTGCGGCGGCGTACAGCATGATGTGCCGCTGGAAAAGATCCCATCGGAAGCACTCGCACTCTTCAGGGAAGTGGATGCCTCCCTCCATCATTTCCCCAACCGCGTGTACTGCGTGGACATGGGACGTGATCAAGGCGGAAGGTGGAAGCTCATCGAGCTCAATGCCAAGCCGGGGCTGGACCCGCTGGAGCGCGATGCCGGCTCCGCGCGCTACCTCCGGGGACTCGCGGACCTCCTCGTCTCGGTGTAGACCGATCATCCGCTTGGATGGCTCGGGGAATGCCCTTACACTCTCCCCGTCATGGCTCTCTCCCCCGCACAGGTCCGGCACATCGCCAAGCTCGCACGGCTGGAGATTTCCGATGCGGAGGTGGAGAAGTACGCCCGTGAGCTCTCGGCCATTCTCGACTACGTGGAGAAACTCAAGGAGGTGAAGACGGAGGGCGTGGAACCCACGGCGCAGGTGACGGGACAGGCCAACGTCTTCCGCAGCGATGTGATCGAAGATAAAGGCATCACGACGGATGCCCTCCTCGCGACGAGCCCGCTCCCCATCGTCGAGCAGCAGATCGAAACCGCCTCCGCCCACGGTTAATTCCTCATTCCTCATTCCTTGTCCCTCCCGTCACTCACCATTGCCCAGGCCCATGAGAAACTGAAGAAGAAAGAGATCTCTTCTGCAGAACTCACAAAAGCCTGCATCGACCGCATCGAGAAGGTGGACAAAAACCTGAATGCTGTGGTGCATCGCAATTTCGAGCGAGCCCTGGAGGAAGCCAAAAAAGCCGATGCCAAAGGCGTCTTTGAACATCCCCTCGCCGGCATCCCCTACCTCGCCAAAGATGTCTTCTGCGAAACGGGCATCCCCACCACCGCCTGCTCGAACATGCTGCGGAAGAAGGACTACATCCCACCATTCGACTCGACGACGACGAAGCGCCTGAAGGCGGCGGGCGCCATCAGCATGGGGAAGGCGAACACGGACGAATTCACCATGGGCGCGAGCACGGAGACGAGCTGCTTCGGCGTCACGAAGAACCCGTGGGATCAGACGCGCGTGGCAGGAGGATCGTCCGGCGGATCCGCCACGGCTGTCGCGGCGGATGAATGCCTCTTCGCCCTCGGAACGGACACCGGCGGCTCCATCCGCCAGCCCGCGAGCTTCTGCGGATGCGTGGGATTGAAGGTGACGTACGGCCGCACGAGCCGCTATGGCGTGATGAGCATGGCAAGCTCACTGGATTCCATCGGCACCCTTGCGAAGACTGTGGAGGACGCAGCGATCATCCTTCAGGCGATCGCGGGGAAAGACCCGCTCGACGCGACGACGGGTGATGTCCCCGTGCCCGACTATCTCTCGACGCTCCGAAAAGGCGTGAAGGGCATGACGATCGGACTGCCTAAGGAATACTTCATCAAAGGAATGAGTCCGGAAGTGGAGGCAGCCGTGCGCAGTGCTGCCAAGGAAATGGAGAAACTCGGAGCGAAGGTGGTAGATATCAGCCTGCCACACTCGTCCTATGCCATTGCGGCCTACTACGTCATTTGCCCGTCGGAAGTGAGCTCCAACATGGCCCGCTACGACGGAATCCGTTACGGCCATACATCGGACAAGCAGGACAATCTGATCGAGTACTACATCCGTTCACGCAGCGGCGGGTTTGGGCCGGAAGTGAAGCGCCGCATCATGATCGGCACGTACGCCCTCTCAGCCGGCTACTACGACGCTTACTACCGTCAGGCGCAGAAGGTGCGCACCCTCATCCGGCAGGACTTTGAGAAGGCCTTCCAAAAAGTGGACTGCATCCTGGCACCGGTGGCCCCGACTCCGGCTTTCAAAATCGGAGCGCATACCGATGACCCCGTGCAGATGTATCTGGAGGATATCTTTACCGCGCCAATCAATCTCGCAGGCCTTCCGGGGCTTTCGATCCCCTGTGGCGCCTCAAAGGAAGGGCTCCCCATCGGCATGCAGATCTTAGGGCCGCAATGGGGCGAGGAGACCATCCTCCGCGCGGGATACGCCTATGAGCAGGCGACCGAGTGGCACACAAGAAAACCGGCACTTACTTCCCCTGAACAATAAAATTGTGGAGAGGTCGTCCTGAGCGTAGCCGAAGGACGACGGAGTGGCATGAGAGGAAGCCAAGTCTATAACTACGCGACCTGCTGAGCGCCTGTCCGTGCCCGCACGGCTTCTTGCACTGCCTCAATGGCCTTCTTGGCCGCACCATCCGACGAGCCACCTCCATCCAATTCGGTAACATAGGTCTCCCCTGCGACTCCGGCGAGGCCATGAGCAGCTTCTCTCAGGGCATCGGCGTTCGTGATTCCTGCTGCCCCCCGCAACCGGACCATTTGCCTCCCCACTTCCTGAATGACCTGCTCCGGCAGGAAAACTTGTTCGCCATTCGATCTCCGCGGCATGCTGTGCAGCTGCGCTGCGCCTGTGCCGATCACTTTCCAATTCAACTTGTCACCGCCTTGTTCCATAAGAATGAGGAGGGAAGGTGGATGCCAAGTCTACTCAAGCCCGGAGAGGCCTCAAAGAGAGAAGGAGAAGAAAGTACCCGAAAAGTGAATCCCCCGCTCCAGGACTCACTCCATCACAGGCACGTGAACTCGGAGCCATTCATTCGCCCCACGGAAACATGAGCTCAATGAGCTCTGCATCGGTGGGGAAGCGTATCTCCACCGTTTCATGCGCGATCCCCATCTCCACTGCCTCTTCAGCAGTTGTTTCATTTTCGTTAGCAATCACTGCCTCAATCTGCCCCCGCGTCATCTGTGTCCGATCGAGGAGCAGCTGAGTGGTAAATGCATTGTGGATGCTTAGTAGAGCAGGAAATGCATTCGCTTCCGCCGCACACCGCGCCCGCTCCTCTGGACTGAATTGCGCCTGATGAATGAGGAAGGTGGCTCCCGGCTCCGCCAGGCGCCGCTCCCCTGCCAAATAGAGATCCATCGCCGCGGACCCGACGTGTTTCCGGTTATGCGTCGTCAGAGTAATCGGAAGTTCCCGGAGACGGCCGTAGAGCCACTGCCCGGCAAACGCCTCTCCGCCGGGACTCTTCATTGCAAGGTAAAAATCCCTTCGCCCTTCTCGTAATTTTGCCTCGATCGTAGCGACGATCTTGCCAGCATTCTCATGATTAATGAGACCGAGGAACTTCAGGTAGACGGGATGCTCCATGTACATAATATGTAACTATTTGTAATTTTTGTCAATTACCAAAAGAGGGAGTACCCAACACTCCAATTTCTCGCAACCACGCGAGGAGCGCGGGAATATCGTTCGATGATTCATCGAACAAGTACGTCTTCATCCCCATTGTTTCCGGGGTCACCAGATTTTTCCGGCCGTTATCGATGAAGACCGCTTCGCCTGGCTTGCAGTGCGCACGAGCGAGCGCCGCGTCAAAGATCGCCGTTGATCCGTCGCGCTTGGACGCATGGACCTCGGCCGACACGATAATGGGGTCAAAGAGTGCATCAAGCTTCAGATCTTCCCGAATCAATGCCATGCGTTCGGCACCGTTGTCGGTGATGATCCCAAGGACAAAGCGTCCTCTGAGCGAGTGAGCGAGTTGGAACATTTCCTCATTCTTCGGAATGGTCCGCAGGATGCGATTGATCGGCTCCCGTCCGAGCTGAACGCCAAAAGAAGAACAGACCTGCTCCCAAGCCGAGTGATCCGCGAGCAATCCCAAGTTCACGTCCTTTGATATATGTCGGTAAGCCGCCAACACCTGATCGGCGGGAATACCGGGGACGGCCCTGCAGAAATTCTCGCTCATCGTGATTCCGGCATTGGGGCCCGTTGTCAAAACTCCATCGAAGTCGAAGAATACTGCTTTGATCACCAATCAAGTGTAGCGGAGATACTTCTTGGGTGGCGGGGCTGACGGGATTCGAACCCGCGACCTTCCGCGTGACAGGCGGACGCTCTAACCAGCTGAGCTACAACCCCGTGTGGAGGCGGAGAAACGGTAGCCGAGGAAGATACGAAAGACAACGAAACAATGAAAAATGCGGCGAAGCGCGGGTCTCGCGGGCTCCCGCGCTGGAGCCGCACCTTTAAGGGAAAAGAGAGCTCGTGAGAGAAAAACCGCAGGTTTGTCTCTCACGCTTCATTGGATATAGAGCAATGGATTCTTCTTCACACCGTCCACGCGCACCTCGAAGTGCAGGTGGATGCCCGTGGCGCCGTAGACGAGCCCCGTATTCCCCATCCAGGAGATGAGCTGCCCGCGCTCCACCGTATCCCCCGCCTTCACGTAGAGCTCTTTATTGTGCCCGTAGAGCGTCACGAGGCCGTTGCCGTGGTCGATCTCGATGACGTTGCCGTAGCCACCCTGCCACCCGTAATCCGCGCGGATGACTGTCCCTGCCTCCGCCGCGTAGATCGGCCCACCGCCCTTCTCCTGCAGGTCGAGGGCGTAGTGATTCGGATTGAAGTACTGCGTGACGAAACAAATGCTGCTGCAGGGCTTCTGGAGGACGCCGGAGGTGACCTCCGCCGTCATTTCCTTCGCGTGCGGCGTGGGACCCGTCTGCGGCTTGGCTGTCGTCGGCTTCTTCCCCGCCGAGGAGGTGGCCGCCGCGATGACAGTCGGCTTGCTCACGATGGGCTTCCCGCCGGGGATGATGAGCTCCTGCCCCGCGAGGAGGAAACCACCCTCCACCCTGTTCTGCTGCGCGATGACATCCGCGGAGATCCCATAGAGATCCGCAATGCCGAGGAGCGTCTGGCCCGCCTTCACAGTGTGGAGCACGCCATCCACCGGGAGGATGAGGAGCTCCTGCTTGGGCTGGATGGGCTGATCCTCCTTGAGCTTGTTCGCCCAGCGGATGGTGTCCTTGGAAATGGTATAGCGCTGCGCGATCTTCTCGAGACTCTCCCCCTCCTTCACGGTGTGGATGACCCCTTCGGCGTAGGCGCGCCGCGCCCCCTGCTTGGTGAGGGAGGAGGACTTCATGAGGAACCCCTCCTCCACGAGGAGGAACTGCTGGTTGAAGGTCGAGGTCTCCTGCAGGGCGAGCGCGGACTTGGGGACGTAGGGAGGGAAGAAGCCGCTGAACAGAAAAACGGCCACGCAGATGATGCGCACCCGGATGGAGAGCCAGTGAATGGTGGAATCTTGCAAGGCCACAGAAAAGAGACAGGAACGCTAATGTCCCGCCGGCAGCGCGGAATTATCCTCGGGGAGAACCGGCACGATGTCCCGGCCAATGAGCGCCTTGAGGATCACTCCCATATCCGTGTATCGCGCGAGCGAATGCTCCAGCACCACAACGTACTTCCGGTCCTCCTCCTCCACCAGCGAGACGAGGCACTGCTCCGCGGCATCGGTCGTCCCCGTCTTTCCGGCAATGACGCTCGAGGTTGGATCGCGGACGAGGGCATGCGTATGCGTGAGGACGAGGGCCTGCCCCTCGCGGCTCGTGATCGTCACGCCGTGCTTCTTCATCCGTTCGCTGATGTCAGGATAACGCTGGACGAAGGTTGCAAGCCACGCGAGATCGCGCGGGGGGGACCACTGGCGCGGATCATCCAAACCCGTGGGATTGGCATAGGACGTCGCGCGAAGACCCAGTACTTTCGCACGCTCGTTCATCTCCTTCACGAAGGCCCCCGTCGACCCGCTGTGATGTTGCGCGAGCGCGACGGCGGCATCGTTGGCGGAGGCGATGAGGAGTGCGGAGAGGAGATTGCCGACGGTGAAGTGCTCCCCGGGCGGGAGGTAGGCCACACTCCCCCGCGTGTCCGCGATCCCCTCCGGGATCTTCACCCACTCGTTCATGGGATGATGCTCCACGATGATGAGAGCCGTCATGAGCTTAGTGAGGCTCGCCATGGGACGTGCGATATCCGCCTGCTCTTCGAAGAGCGGCTGCCCTGTCTGGAGATCCATCACGAGCACCCCCGAAGCGGAGAGGTGCCGATCGATCGTCAGTTTTTCTGCAGGGGGAGCGATGCGCATTTCCTGGAGTGTCACCGTGGCGTCCAGAGGAGTCGTAGCAAGGAGAGGTGGCATCCCCAAGAGGAGCGCGGAGAGAACCGAACTCATCATCGAAGAGCATCATAGGCCCTTTGCCACCTTCCCGTGAAGCTTCCGCACGCATTTCATGAAGAAACGCTGCAAAAAAAATCAAGTGAAGAGAAGGGTGTTTTCCGGCCTGATCGCACCACTTCATCCGGCTTCACTTGAAGATGACACGGCCCGAGAGACGCAAATCGACATATTCTCTGGCATTAGCCAGCCCCACTGCACCGAGGAACGTGCGGAAGCGGCGCATCTGATCCTCCAGAGAACCGCGCACATCGAACCACAGGCTCACTGTCCCCACCCGCAGGTGAAACTCCTGCGCCCGCAGATAGACGGTGCGGGCATTCACCTGCTGGCCAAACTGGGTAGTGAGGATGCCCTCTATTTCCTCCATGCGACGAATGAATTCCGTGGAGAGCAGGGCATCCTCCGGTGCGGGCCGCACCCCCCAGTCGACGACACGGAGGAGCGGGAGCGCCTTGCTCTTCTCCACCACAGATGTCGTGACGTAGATGCCGCCGCTCGTGAGGTAGTCGAAGGTGGAGCCGGACTGCGTGAGGCTATCCGCTCTTTGCTCCTGTTCCGGATCGACGATCTCCAGGCGCGCGATGAGCGGCTCGAGATCGATCTGCACGAAGAGTTGGGAAGGATAGCGCTTGCGCACGTGCACCTCCTGGATATCGGGGATCTCCACGGAGAGGAGGTCGCGGACCTGCCGTGCGGAGAGGACGAGGAGATGCTGCTTGAAGAGGGGGGAGAGGATCTTCTGGACCTCCTCGATGTCGAGCCGCGGATCCGCGCGGGAAACGCGAATCTCCTCCACGCGCCCCACGGGGGAGAGGAGAAGGAGACCGATGACGAGGAGGAAGAGGCCGATGAGTGCGGCGATGGACCACGTGACGAGCGCGCGCTTCCATCCTTCCGTCGTGCGATGCCATCCGCGCGACCACTTCCGCAGCTGCTGCCCCACCTTGCTCCGCATCGGACGACGATGGTAACGCGCGACCAAACGTCGCGTCTCGCGTGTCACGGGACGATTGAAGCGGCGCGGCAAACGACGCATGAACCGCAGAGGCATGGAGCCCATTGTAGGGACTGGAAGCCCCTTTGTGACATTGTAACTTTGCGACAATGTTGAATGGTTTGCGCTGAATCCCATGGAGAAACGGGGAAACAATGTAACAATGGGACACACATGAAGGTCGCCCTCATCGCGGACTGGCTCCCGACATTCGGCGGTGCCGAGCACGTCGTCGCGGAGTTCCATGCCCTCTGGCCCGATGCGCCGCTCTTCACGACCGTCGCCCGGAAGGATCATCTCGGCCCGCTCCGGGACGCCGCCATCCGAACGAGCCCCCTCCAACGCTGGTACCAGATCACGCGCCAGCACACCTGGCTCCTCCCGTGGATGCCGCGCGCGCTCGAGCGCTTCGATCTCCGCGGCTATGACCTCATCGTGAGTTCCTCACACGCCGTGGGGAAGGGGATCATCCCGCCGAGCTCCGCCGTGCACGTCTGCTACTGCCACACGCCCATGCGCTACGCGTGGGAGATGGAGGAGGAATATCTCCATGATTTCCGTGTGCCACACTTCGCGCGCAAGACCGTGAAGAAGATGCTGAAGCAGCTCCGGCGATGGGACCTCACCACGGCCAGACGCACCGATGTTTTCCTCGCGAATTCCCATGCCACGAAGGAGCGCATTGCGCGGACCTACGGACGGGAGAGCACCGTCGTCCCTCCGCCCGTGGAGGACCGCTTCTTCTCCGTCCCCCTCGCCGGGAAGCGACGGGAAGGATACTACCTCGGCATCGGCCGGCTGGTCCCCTACAAGCGCTTCGACCTGCTCATCGAGACAGCAAATGCCCTGAAGCTGCCCCTGAAGATCGCCGGCGTCGGCAAGAGCTTCGCCTCCCTGAAGCGCCTCGCAGGACCCACCGTTGAGTTCCTCGGCTTCGTGCCGGACGAGGCGCTCCCCACACTCTACGCACAAGCGAAGGCCGTCCTCTTCCCGCAGGTGGAGGATGCGGGCGTCGTCCCGCTCGAGGCGCAGGCCTGCGGCACACCGGTGATCGCGCTCGGTCAGGGCGGTGTGCTCGACACGGTGCGGGATGGCGTCACAGGCCTCTTCTTCCCGGAACAGACGAGGGAATCCCTGAGCGCAGCCCTCGCGCGCTTCGCGGAGCGCTCCTTCGACCCCGAGGCCATCCGGTCTCACGCGCGCGCCTTCTCCTCAAGCCGCTTCCGCACGCAGATGCTCGCCACCATCGAAGACGCACTCCACCGCTTCCGGCGCGCAGGTTCGCCCCTGTAGGAGACGATCTGAAGCGGCGGTACACTGTCCCCGTGCAACGCGAGCCCGATTCCCACAAAGGGGAGAATGGGAAAGTCGCCGTCATCGGCGGCTCGAAGTTCATGCACGGTGCACCGCTCTTCAGCGCGCTCGCTGCGGAGGCGAGTGGCGTCGATCTCGTCTTCGTGTGCCTGCCGTCCTGCCACGCGCAGGTGGCTAAGAATGCGTCTCTCAACTTTCAGGTGCATCCCTTCCACGGCGACGACCTCACACACGGGGACACCGCGGCCATCCTGGAGCTCCTCGCGACCATGGACTGTGCCGTCCTCGGCCCCGGCATCGCGCACAGCGATGAGCAGGCCATCCGCTCCCTGAAGGACATCATCGCGGAGGCGCCCTGCGCCCTCGTGCTCGACGCCGCCGCACTGCAGCCGGAGACCCTCTCACTCGTGAAAGGAAAACCTGCCGTCCTGACGCCGCACCTCGCGGAGCTCGAGCGGATGGAGGTGGCGCCGGATGACATCGGCACGTGCGCGGAGGAGGCGGGCGTGACGATCTTCCTGAAAGGCCCAACCGACTACATCGCCCTCCCTGACGGAGAGGTCGAGGAGATCACGGGAGGAAATGCGGGACTCACCGTCGGCGGGACAGGGGACGCGCTCGCGGGACTCATCGCGGGACTCATCGCGCAGAAGGTTCCACCCCCCGATGCGGCCCTCGCCGCCGGCACCATCATCAAGCGGGCCGCCACCGTCCTCTACCCCGAGGAGGGGTACGCCTTCACGGCGCAGGATGTCATCCTGCAGATCCCGCACCAGCTGCACACCTACGATCCCGATTGATGGCCCCCCACTCCTTCGCCCTCCTGAAGCCCTTCGCCGACCGCGTGCGTGTGGAGCTCTTCACGAAGGAGCGCCCGGCCGAGTCGTTTCCCGCCTGTGCGCAGGCCGTCGGCGTCACGGCGTTCGCAACGTTGAATCAGGTGCATGGCAACCGCACGGTCCTCATGGAGAATGAATCGGACCGGCTCGAAGATGCGGACGGCATGGTGACGAATCATACGGACCTCGCGCTCATCGTCCGCGGCGCGGACTGCCAGATCTTCGTCGTGTACGCCCCCAAGCAGCACGTCCTCGGCACCCTGCATGCCGGCTGGCGCGGACTCGTCGCCGGTGCCATCCCCGCCTTCTTCCAGACACTCCGGAATCACTGGGGCGTCGCGCCTGCGGAAACCTACGTCATCGCCGGCCCCTCGCTCTGCACGCAGTGCGCGGCATTCACCGATCCGGAAAAGGAACTCCCCACCATCCCACGGCGCTTCGTTCGCGGCCGGTGCGTGGATCTGCGTGCCGCCGCCGACGCCGCACTCCGCACGCTCGGCGTGCCCTCGACGCACGTGGAACGACACCCCGCCTGCACCTGCTGCCATCCGGAAACGTACTGGACGTGGCGGGGCAGCGACCGCGAGGACGTGAAAGCGGGTCAGACAAACTTGCTCGTCTGCACCCTGAAGGAAGTGCTAGCCTAGAACCTGTCTGGACGGCCCGTCAGAGCGATCACGTTTCTCCTCACTATGCTTTACGGGAGGCCTACTCTCTCCGGATTGCGATCCGGGGATGCGGTCACCCACCTGTTGTATCAGGAGCATAAGCGTCCTCGCTCAACGGCTGTTTGGACGTGAGGGAAAAGAAAAATAGAGTACACTGATTACTCTCTATGTTTCCCCTCGCTGACCGCATTCAGAAGGCCAATGAGCTCCTCGCAGCGTACGCCGTCCCGCATCAGGGCCTCCTTGGGCGCGAGCATGAGGAGCCGGAGGATGAGACGCGCTCGCCCTTCCAGCGGGATCGCGACCGCATCATCCACACGCAGGCCTTCCGGCGCCTGAAGGGGAAGACGCAGGTCTTCGTGGCGGGCACGCACGACCACGTACGCACGCGCCTCACGCACACCATGGAGGTGGCGCAGATCAGCCGCGACATCGCGCGGACGCTCGGACTCAACGAGGATCTCGCGGAGTGCATCGCGCTCGCCCATGACTTGGGCCACCCGCCGTTCGGCCATGCGGGCGAGGAGGAGCTCGACCATTGGATGCGCGCTCACCGTGCACGATTCGAGCACAACGAGCAGTCCCTGCGCATTGTTACGCTCCTCGAGGAACACTCCGTGCTCTTTCCGGGTTTGAACCTGAACCGCGAGGTGCTCGAGGGGCTCCGAAAGCACACCACGCCGCACGACCATCCTGCCGGCGATGCGATGAAGGAAGGAAGGACCCTGGAGGCCGCGCTGGTGGATCTCGCCGACGAGATCGCCTACACCGCGCACGACTGCGACGACGGGCTCCGCTCGAAACTCTTCTCACGGAAAGAACTTCTCTCCATCCCCCTCGCTCACGAGGCGGCCAAGCGCGCGGAGAAGCGCGGCACACAGCTCAGGGGAACGATCATCCATCTCCTCGTGACCGATCTCTACTCGGAGACAGCGGCACAGATCGCAGACCACCGCATCACGCAGCTCCGGGATGTGCTCGGATCCCCTGATGCGCTCGTGTGCTTCTCTCCCCGCATGCAAGTCTCCCTCGGAGAGCTGCGTGCGTTCCTATGGCAGCACCTCTATCTCCATCCCAAAGTGGAGGCGTGCAACGCAGAGGGACGGAAAGTCGTCTCCGCTCTCTGTCACGCATACGAGGAGGATCCGCCGCCCAAGGTCACCGCCCTGCAGCAGAAAACGCACGGAGCACTGCATGAAGCCATCTGTGACTATATCTCCGGCATGACGGACGCCTACGCCACCCGGCAGGCGGTATCATCCAAACAAACCTCCTAGAGGGAGTTCCCCGTGAGCCCCGCACGCGCGGGGAGGAATGTGAGCGGGTCCAACCGCTCGCCCTGCACGATCACTTCGAAGTGGAGATGCGGTCCGGTGGAGAGCAGCCCCGCACCCTTCGTGCCCGGGAGTCCGCCGGAGCGCGCGACGATGTCGCCCTTGTGCACGACCTGCCCCTCTTGCACGAGGAACTCCTGCACGTGCCCGTAGAGCGTGGCATACCCGCCATGATTGACGATGAGGTAACTGTAGCCCATGCCGTTGTCGGCGATGCTTTCGACGACACCATCCGCCGCCGCAAGAACGGCGGACCCCTGCTCGACGGGAATATCTATCGCGCGGTGGGGGATGCCGAAGCGCGCCTCGTACGCGGCATCGAGGAACGTCGCGGAGAGTCCGAAGGCAGGCTCCACCGGCCAGTCGAGAATGACAGCGCCGAGGTCCCCCTGCTGCAGCCGGAGGGGTGCGCCTTCCGCCTCCCACATCTGCCTCAGGGTCTCGAGGAGCTTCTCCTCGCCTGCCTGACGATCTGTGAGGAGCGCGATGAGCTGCTGCTCACTCTCGATGAGAGCGGCACTCTCCCCCGGGGAAGTATCGCCGAGGCGCTGCGCCTGCTCCTCGAGCAACTGCAGCGTGTAGCGCAGGATTTCCTCGCGACGACTCAGGACCGCCTGCTGCATCCGGAGGAAGCGCGCTTCATCCTCCGCATCATGGAGCGCCATCCTGTCGTCTCCGCCGCCGCCACTCCTGTCTCCCTGCGTAGAGACGGCATGCACCGGCTCCATGGCAGATGCTTCCCCTCTCTGCCCGCTCCCGCCCCAGTTGAACCATACGATTGCCCCCACGACCCCCACGATGGTGACGAGGGTCGCGATGGGTCTCTCGATCTCGATTTCGATGTGGAGCATTCCTCTCATTCTAGCAAAAACCTGCTGCCGCGGCCACTCCTCCCCTCTTCTGCTCTCAGAGAGGAGAAGGACGATTTCTCGTTTCCACTAGAGCGATGCGGCATTCACGAGCGGCTCGTGGGATGCATCGGGATCGCCCGAGAACCCTCCCGCAGCCGTCTGTGCC